>CAZGKN010000009.1:4618-22338 GCA_964525915.1 uncultured Saprospiraceae bacterium
ATAAGTACGACTGCAGCTGCGGGTTTTTTACTGTACTCATGTAAACCCACTATTACCGGAAACGATTTTACAGCCATCGATGGTGACTGTAATCTTGCCAATCCTGCGCCACCACCGGGCAGCTTTTGGTATCAGATGGGCACGCCGGATGGTGATATCCTGTTAGTCAATGACGGCTCTATCAATAATCTTTTTTCCAGTGGTTTACCTTTTCCGGTCTGGATGGCACCTGCTACCTTCGATTTTTTTAATCTGGTGAATGGTGAATATGAGGGTGGCTATGAAAATAATGGCTCTTGTATCAAAGTTTCGACCAATGCTGCTTTTCCTGTAGTTTATTTAAATGAGATTCAGATACTGAATTTCACCACGAACTCTCCCACATCGCTTGCCGGAAATTTTGTTGTCAGCGGTGGTTATCCGCAGTTTGACCCGGCCGGCTACTTTAATATCTCAATGCATCTGGTCAATAACCCAAATGTCAAGGCCAACCTGAGTAATGGCCCATACAAACAAGGTACTAAGGTTCAGTTTGCTGCTCCGCAAGCAGGTACGTATGTCATCACAGTTACTGACCGATTCAATTGTGCACATACTGAGACAGTGACCTTACCTTATGATGAAGTAAATGTTACTGTCGCTTCAGGAACTGTGGCAAAGGAAGATGAGATCTGCCTCGATGTAACTGTAGCAAATTTCAATGCAATTGCCAGTGGCCAGTTTTCTGTAAATTTCGATCCATCAAATCTCGCATTCACACGGGTAGATCTGAGCAGTAATCCACTCAATCTCACACAAGCCGGAAATTTTGGAACTACCAATCTCAATCTCGGCGAAATTCGTTTTTTCTGGTCTGATCCTGTGGGAAATGGTGTTACTTTACCGGATAATACAGTAATCTTCAGCTTGTGCTTCAAAGCAATCGGTAATCCGGGTACTAAAACACCGGTAAAAATTACCGCCAAACCGATTTCAATAGAATTTGTCAATGACAATAGTACCCAGGTTAATCCAAAGATTACAGACGGAATCGTAGAAATAATTGCACCTGATTCATTATTTGTCGAAATAAAGACCTGTAGTACGACAGGGAATGACGGTTCTATTACAGTTACCGTGTATGGGCCTGAATCACAGTATAATATCATCTTCAATGGAGGATTACCTAATGTCATCAACCAGGGTACATCTGTAGTTTTTAATAATCTGATCCCGGGTATATATACAGTAAGGGTATTTAACCCATCCGGCACACAAGATATATCTACGCCGGTAATCGTTGATAATTCACCACCTATTGCGATTTCACCGACACTTACTAATCCGAGTTGTTCTTATACCAAAGATGGATTTATCTCACTCAACCTGAGTGGTGGAGTTTCACCCTATGCCATAGAATGGAGCAATTTTGAGTTTAATCAAAATATCATAGGTGATCTGGCAAATGGGTCTTACTATGTCACTGTCACAGATATCAGGGGATGTGAATCCAGAGATACATTCACACTGCGGAGACCCTCTATATCAGTATTGCCTCCAACTATCATAAATCCTGCCTGTTCAGGTGAGAAATCCGGTTCTATTACCATTACAGCGTCCGGAGGAACACCTTTTCCGCCAGACCGGTATAATTACAGTTGGAGCAATAATACCAATCACAATAATGTCCATTCATCGACATTAAATAATCTGTCAGATGGTGTATATCAACTTACGATTACTGATGCCAATGCCTGCTCAGCTATTTTGTCCTATACGCTTACACCAGGTGCGGTATTGGCAGTGGATTCAACTATTACCAATACTACTTGCTATAATTACAAGGATGGGGCTATCACAATATCCGCGACCACGAATGGTGTTCCTGCGGGGCCTTATATTTTTACCTGGGATGCATCTGCGGGTGCGCCTGTAAATACTTCCACAACCTCAACTGTCAGTAATCTGGCACAGGGGGCTTATCAGGTTACCATTTCCGACGGTGGTAATTGTCAGATTATCCGCAATTTTACTGTTGGTGGATTTAAAGAAATCAAACTGCAATTTTTTGGGAAACAAGACGATAATTGTAGTGGTAACCCGAGTGGCGGCATGACACTTTTTGCCAATGGAGAAGCTGTTCCATTCATTGGCAATCCTGTAAATTATTATAAGTTTACCTGGTCTGATGGCACTACAAACCATAATGTAGATGCACCTAACCTTCAACTTACTAATCTCTCCGGAGCAGGTGGACCCGGAAAAGAATATTATGTCACTATCACAGATGCGAATGGTTGTACTGCAGATACCAGCTTTTTCATAGGGAAGAAAGATGCGCCTGTACTTACATTTGACACTTTACAAGTTATAGCCTGTCAGGGTGGAAGCAATGGAATACTGCAAGCTGTGATCAAGGCCTCAGTAGGCAATCCAATCACAAAAGTAACCTGGAGTGTGAACGCAGGAACACCGGAACAAAGCGGTGACCCCAACACTACTTTGTTTTCCAAGATCAGTAATCTGACCGGCGGCCAATATGTCATCACCATAGAAACACAAAATGGATGTATGATTAGTGATACGATCCGTTTTGAAGGGCAGGGATCACTGAACGCTACTGATTCAATAACTGCCGCCAGTTGCGCAGGGATTAGTGATGGCGCTATCACGCTCGCTGTGACCGGTGGTGTCGCACCATACCATTATCAATGGAGTAATGGTGCACCGGATAGCAATGTGCTAACCAACCTCGTATCAGGCCAATATATCGTAACTATTTCTGACGCATCCGGGTGTCCACCTAAAGTTTTGACTTATACAATACCCGCTAAACCCAGTGTAATCAGCGCGATTGATCCCTTTTCCATCAAAGCCTCTTCTTGTTTTGATGCTGCAGTGGGTGATGGTTCTGCGACAGTCAGTGCTTCAGGTGGCAGTGCAGGCACATACACTTTTATCTGGTCCAGTGGCGAGACAAACACAGGCACTTCATCGACCGCCGTTCAGCTCAATGGCGGCACTCAATATGTGACCATTACAGATGGAACTTGCACTGTAGTCGATTCAGTTATCATTCCTTCTACTCCGGCGATTGTAATTGACCCTAATAATTCTGTCATAAAGGATGAGACTTGTGCAAATTCACGTGATGGTGAAATTTCTCTTTCTGTGAGTGGCGGAAATGGCGGATACAACTATATCTGGAGCCCGGGCGCCCCAAATCTTCCATCAGTTACCAGCCTCTCACAGGGAACATATTATTTGACGATAACCGATTCAAAAAACTGTATCCACCGGGATTCATTTAAAATAAAAGCACCACTGCCCTTCAGTGTTAGCCGTGACACGATCAACTCTCATGATGTTAACTGTGCCGGAGCCAGTGATGGTGCCATTGTACTAACAACTCAGGGCGGCAATAGCGGCCCGGTTAATTATACCTGGTCACCGGCTGTGACAGGCAATAATCCATCTGCGACTAATCTGGGTCCGGGAAATTATTCGATTACAGTCGCTGATAGCAAGGGCTGTGCGGATACTATCGCTGTGCAAATCACCGAGCCAACACCGATGTCTGTTAATTACGGACCAATTGCGGAGCCACAATGTTTCGGTTATCCTACTCAGTTTGAAATCAATACGGTAAGCGGAGGAGTTGGTCCAGGATATACGTATGCCATCGACAATGGGAATAAAGTGAGTGTTTTTGCGCCACAGCAGATTTCCGGCGGCAATCATACACTGACTGTCTATGATGAAAATGGGTGTACTTACACTGAAACATTTACTGTCAATGAACCCGCACCGATATTAGTCTCTTTGCCTGATGAAGTCAATATTAATCTTGGTGATTCTACACTGGTAAGTCCGGTGATTAGTGCGGTATTCCCTATCAATCAGATAATCTGGACACCTTCAGAAGGTATTAGCTGCTCGATTTGCGATGCAACCTATGTTTCCTTTATCAATAATGGTTATCTCGTTGTAACAGCAACGGATGTCAATGGATGTACTGGCATTGATTCTACATTGGTAAAAGTTGATAAGAGCAGGAAAGTATTTTTCCCTAATGTGTTCAGCCCTAACCGAGACGGCATCAATGAAATATTCCAGCCATTTACAGGTCCCGGTGTCTCGAAAATCTCGTATTTCAGGATTTTTGATCGCTGGGGTGCACTGATGTATGAAGAGAATAATATCAGCCCAAATTCAAACGGCGCCGGCCAGGGATGGGATGGGTGGTACAGAGGCAAACAAATGCCTCCGGGAGTTTATACCTATGTCGCTAAAGTTGAATTCGAGGATAATGCTGCCCAGCTCTATTTCGGTAGTGTAACTCTATTAAGGTAGAGCAGTACGGTTACTCAACTTTTAATAATTCAACATCGAATATCAGTACTGAATTGGCAGGAACAGAGCTATTGCCTTGTGTACCATAACCAAATCTGGATGGGATAAAAAATCTGCCGGATTCACCTTCTTTCATTACAGGAATACCAATCTGCCATCCCTTGATTACTGAACTTAGTGGAAATTGAATGTTATTGCCTGTGTCAAAAACCTTATTATCCAGGAAGTAACCTACATAGTTTACTGTCACTTTAGAATCGGTAGTTGGTTTCTTAAAATTTGATGATGCAATGGTGTCATCAATAATGTAATACAAACCATCTGCAGTAGAATCTGCTTTGATATGATACCTGTTCAGATATTCCCGGATCAATTGCTTGTCTTTCTCAAATTGTGCTGTCTCATTGAAATCATTGCTACTATCTTTAGAACAACCAATCCCAATAAATAGTATCGAAAATAATAGTATAATATACTTGTTCAACATTAATTCTTTTTTTTACCTAAACGATTTTCAATATCAAAATGCTTACTGGAGCGTTTCATTAATTCTTAATCCTCTCTTTTTTCCAAGCTCCAACAGAAATTTATATGCGTCATCAAATTCATTTTTGATCACACCTTCCAGTACAGCTTCTCTTATCTCATTCTTCAACTCACCGATAACCGGTCCACTATGCAATTCAAATGTTTCCATGATGATATTACCATCGATTGGTGGCTGCCAATTCTTCATGCGGTCTTTCTCCTCTACCTCCAGAAGTTTCTCACGTACTAATTCATAATTAGCCAGCAGACGCTCTACCTTCTTTACATTTTTCGAGGTGATATCAGCTTCACAGAGCATCATTAGTGCGTCAATATCTTCGCCTGCATCAAAGAGTAACCTGCGAATCGCACTATCAGTGATGTCCTCTTTTGTCAAACTAATCGGGCGTAAATGATATTTTACCAATTTCTGGACAAACTTCATATTGTGATCCAGTGGCATTCTCAACCGTTTAAATATCCGGGGCACCATCACCGCACCTAATGCATCATGTCCATGAAAGGTCCAGCCCACTCTCTGATCAAACCGTTTGGTCGGCGCTTTACCAATATCATGCAGTAATGCTGCCCATCGCAGCCATACATCTTCTGACTTCTCAGCCAGATTATCCAGTACCTGAAGTGTATGGACGAAGTTGTCTTTATGTCCTTTTCCTTCCTGATATTCTACTCCAGATAATATCGCCAACTCCGGGAGAATAAGATCCAGCAAACCAGATTCAAACAATAAATGAAAGCCCACTGAGGGTTTATCACACTTCATGATTTTATCCAGTTCTGTATAAATTCGCTCCTTGCTGACAATTTTTATCCGTTCTTTATTGCGCGCTATAGCGGAAAAAGTAATCGGATCTATCTCAAAATCCAATTGATTGGCAAATCGGATTGCTCGCAACATACGTAATGGATCATCTGAAAATGTGATATCCGCATCGAGTGGTGTTTTGATAACCCTTCGTTCCAGATCTTCCATTCCATCAAATGGGTCGATTAATTCACCATAGTTGGACAGATTCATACTGATAGAAAGTGCATTAATTGTAAAATCTCGTCTCAGTTGATCATCATAGAGCGTACCTGACTCTACCGCTGGTTTCCGACTATCTGCACTGTAACTTTCTTTTCTGGCACCCACAAACTCAAGGTCTATCTCTCCAAACCGCACAGAAGCAGTTCCGAAATTCTTAAATGTAGCTACCGGTAATTTTGGAGATATCTTCGAAGCAATGGTCCGTGCAAACGCTATAGCATCTCCCAATACCACGATATCGATATCTTTGCTCCTGCGACCCAATATCTTATCCCGTACATAGCCTCCGACAATGTAGGCTTCCTGACCCGCTTCTGTAGCCACATCGCGTATCAACGCATACGCAGATTCTTCTTCTTCAGTCAGATTAAAATACAATACCATATAAATCAATCAATTAATATGGTTTCTCCTGAATAATGTTCTCTAATTGCATAAGTAATATCTTCTACTGCAGCAAAGCTGTCGGCTTGAACCAGTTGACTTCTGAAGAATTTAATGTTTTCAAAACCCTTAAAATAATTCGTATAATGTCTTCTCATTTCAACAATGCCCAACTTATCGCCTTTCCACTCTATAGAGCGCTTCAAATGAAAAAGTACGGCTTCGATCCTGTCTTCCAGTGAAGGCCCGGGCAAGATAGTTCCATCGTTCAGAAACGACTTTACTTCACGGAATATCCAGGGATTACCGATACTGGCCCGACCGATCATGATACCATCGACACCATATCTGTTTTTGTATTCCAACGCCTTTTGCGGTGAGTCAATGTCACCATTACCGAAAATCGGAATGTGCATTCTGGGGTTTTCTTTCACTTTACCGATCAGCGTCCAGTCTGCTTCACCTTTATACATCTGTTTTCGAGTACGGCCATGAATGGATAGCGCTTGGATTCCTATATCCTGCAATCGCTCTGCGACATCGATGATATTGATAGAATCCTCATCCCAGCCCAATCTGGTTTTTACTGTTACCGGTAAGGTGGTAGCCTTAACCACACTCTTTGTCAGATCGATCATACGATCAATGTCCTGCAAAATACCTGCACCAGCCATCTTACATACCACTTTCTTTACCGGACAACCGTAATTAATATCCAGCACTTCAGGTTGAGTCCGTTCGATAATCTGTGCTGCCTCTACCATCGATTCTTTAATTGAGCCGAAGATCTGAATACCAACCGGTCTTTCTTCATCTCTGATATCCAACTTTTGAATACTCTTATCCGCATTACGGATCAAGCCTTCGACTGAAACAAATTCTGTGTAAAGCATATCACAACCCTGTGCTTTGCATAAGGCACGAAAAGGTGGGTCACTGACATCCTCCATAGGAGCAAGTAATAGCGGGAATTCACCTAAATCAATGTTACCTATTCGTACCATTCTTTCGACAGAATATGCTGCAAAGATAAAAAGCCTTGCATTTTCATACAAGGCTTTTACTTAGTAGCGGAGGCAGGACTTGAACCTGCGGCCTTCGGGTTATGAGCCCGACGAGCTACCAACTGCTCCACTCCGCGGTTTAGTTGTTTTGGATTGCAAAGATACAAATATTTTTCTAATCCTCTAATTACTGGATGATTAACTTGCCACTTTCCTCATGACCATGACCGTCACTTATCTTATACAGATATAATCCGGCATTGATATTCAGTGGATTAAGGTTTATTTGTTGTCCGGAAGAAAGATTATCTACACGTGTAATTATTTTTCCTTCAGTTGAAAATAATGTAAATGAAGATCCGTTAAAATACTGACCTTTGATATAGATCACATCTCTCGCGGGATTAGGATAAACCGATTGAACCTCTAAAGTATTCGTTTTATTTGCGAGTAATGATCCTAAGCTCAGCACCCTGAGTTTATCCAGGAAAATTCCTGTCTTATTCCATCGGGCATCTGATCTGAAATAAAACTTCAGATAAACCGCTTTACCAGCATATTCACTCAGATCCATGTCGACATTCTGCCAGATCGGGTGATATCCATCCAATACTGGTTCGCCTTTCACCTGATCCAGCGATCCTGGCCGGGTAAGATTACCGCAAATCGGGTTCCAGTATAACCCATCCTCAGAAACATAAACTTTCACGAAATCAGCATTCTTCTCGATAAACCATTTTGCAAAAAATGAAAGTATAACCTCTTCATTTGCCGGCAACAAGATCGGATCTTTAGTAATCAGCTCTTTTGTCATTGCTTTGCTATACGTGTCATCCCAGGTCAGCGCAAAGGATGAATTGCCATTGTAAGCCTCTTTATTCGTAACTACCCAGTTCATTTCTGTTGACTGGAACTTAAAATCAGACAGATCATTACCATCCGAGGCGAATAACTCCTTGTACTTAGCAACTCTCAGTTCAATCGTATCCTGTGCGGTGTAGCCGCCCTGATACTGCGTACTGATCTGGAATTTAATGTATTTGGCTTTTGGATTAGAAACATAGAAAGGAACTTCAAAACTTAATGTCTCCAGATGTTGTCCGTTGAAGTTAAAAGATCGATCAAAGAAATTTACATCTCCACCGATAGGTTTGATATGAATAGTCACCGGATTGCCAAGCAGCCCCATTCTTTTTGCAGTGAACCGTAGGGTATCATACGAAGGTTTGACGATATTCTCAGAGTTCAGATTGCATTCTACTTTATCATTTACTAACCACATTATCTTCAGATTCTGGGTAAGCATTTCATCACAGATAGGAATGATTCGGTTCACCAGTGGCCAAAAACTGTTAGTTTCATTTGCCTCTGCCCTACCACACTCAGTTGTCATAGAGATCAAAGGAGCCTCAGTGGAACCCTGGGTATAAATCCAGTCATCAGAAGTTCCGTTGACCTGATAATCAAGCACTTCCATATTCAGCCCATAACCATAATCATTATCCCGGCTCAGGTAATCTGCATACGTGATATAAGTCATACTGTCCGCTGTATTTGCACTACTGAAGCCCCAGGGATAGATAATTTCATTGGCATAGGAATGGTAATTCATCACCATCCGGAAGTTATTGGATTTAACCAATGAACGTACTGCCTTTGTCTCCTGTTCAGAGAATGCATCGCTCCCTCTATAGGTATCAGAGGTGGGAATAGGTGATGAACCTACGTCATCATAATCCCAGGCCATGCCATAATTGCGATTAAGATCTACTCCATCGGGGTTTTCGAAATCATAGTTCCGGTTCTTGCGCCACAGTCCCCCACCCTGAGGGTTTGTTGTTTCATTGTACAAATAGCCATCCGGATTTACACAAGGGATAAAAAACATTTCAGTCCGGTCCACCAGATATTTGATCTCCGGATTAGTATTGTAATTTTCCAGCACATACCACATGAAATACATCATCTGCATCATACTCATCGGCTCTTTAGAATGGTGCAGGGCGGTGAATAGCACCTGTGTCTCAGAGCCCATTTCATTTTGGTCAGGGTTATCTGAAATCTTGACGTAATAAATGTAATTACCCCGCTTTGTCTTAAAACTGGGATTATATTCTTTTGAGGAAATCAGATTGGGATATTTTTGCTTCATCAGATCCAATTCCTTTATTATCTCATTTAATGTCAGATAATAACCCATACTTCCGTAGTGAAAATTTTCCGGCACTTTGCTTGTCAGTATGGTGTGCCCGCAAGCATCATTTCTGCTCTCCAATTTATAATCATAGGGAATGGCCTTTTGGCTTTCTGCCAGATAATCTTTCATCACATCCTGTGACAAAACTTTGAATTGAAAACCAGCTTTACGAATTTGTTCCACTTCAGACTCAGTGTACATATTCGTCAGGGACTGTCCTGCTCTGTCATAGCCATGCTCGACTTCCACACCCAATCGCGCCAGATCACCGATACTTTTTTTCGACAGATCTATTTTAATCTTCTTATAAACGGGAACATCCTGTGCAGAAACTGCACTTGTAAAAAACAGAGAAAGGATTAAAATCAGAAAAATTGGACGCATTCAGATTCAGGATTACTTTAATTTCGTGGCAAAGATAATTGTTTCCCCTGCAAATATATTGAATACTTTGTTAATATATGTTTCAATTTACCAATTATCACATCATTCCTGATTTAAATTCCACTCGTCATTTCAGTAAATCCACCTTATAAAAAGATAAAACTGAAAAATTTATTACCGCCTTCCGGTTTGTTGACTGTTCATAATCCAACTTCAAATTACTTTTACACAGGTGAATACATTCTTTTATCATTATTTAAGTGTTTTTTATCGCAATTAAAATGTAGGTTCCCATAGAATAAATAGATTGATTTCTACTTATTTTTAATCAGAAAATACGCACAGGTACTATAAAAATTACGGATAAATGGTAAGCTTCTGAAAAATGGTGGTACTTTGAATGGCTTCAGACCAAATTTATACTGATAGATAGGATTGATAAGATAAAGCGTTCTATTGATTATCTGATAATACTTTGAAGCGATACTTTCAAACCGGCCAATGCTTATACCCGTATCCTTAAGCTCCAATAACTCCTCTACCAGACGTGGATCATCCCCGTCGGACAAAAGTATCTTTCTATATAATGACGCGGGAAGCAAATGCATCCAGGGAATCTTTGAAAGTCGTTTGCTCTTCAGCACCTGTTGATGGCCACCAAAGGGCATATACCAGGGCGGAAAAGCAAAAAAGATATGTCCACCGGGAGATAAGAACTTTCTGAGTTCCGGAATAATCTTCTCCTGACCGGGGATATGTTCGATTACATCTTTCAATATAATCAGATCAAAGGCTTGTAATCCTTCATCCTGTGGATTGATATCATAGATATTGCGCACAATGAACTCCAGCCTCCCTGACTTCATTTCTTCAGCCAACAGCTCTTTAGCCCGGGCTATACGGTGTGACTCTAATTCGATACCTGTACAATGATGTCCGGCTTCATAGAATGCTTTCAGCACACCTGCTTCTCCGCAACCTACCTCCAGTATCCTAAGAGGTTGGCTCAAATCCATAAATTGGGATAAATAAGGGATGATATGCTCTTTACCTGTCAGGTATTGCATTTGAAAATATCCACTTATATCCTGATGAAATTCCTGCATTAATCCAATATTATTTCCGGCATATATTGCTCAGGTATTGCACTCTTTTGTTCAAAATCAATTTTGAAATACATACCCTGTGTACCATTAGCTAATAATAATCCGGGCGCAAATATAGCAGAATTATAGACAGCAATTTGATCTGCTACTTGCTGACTCAGGATGACTGTGGGTGCCTTTGTCTCAGCGATCAGGATCGCCTGGGCTCTCCGGTTATAGACGATCAGATCCACTCTGCGTCTGAGTTTGCCCACCTTGATTGCCCGTTCGGTCATCATCAGTGCGATGGGTACGGAAAAATCAACATTCAGTTTCATGATTAATGCTTGTCTTACTATCTCCTCGGGCGTGGCAGCAGTAAAAACTTTACGTGTAGGGTCAAATAAGCCCATTTTGCCTGCAATTAATTTTGTCTTTAATTGCTGTGCAAATGGATACAGATCAAAATCAAACATTAAATTTAATTGGTATAAAAAATATTGCTCAGATTATTAATCCAGTGAATGTTTATCTGACTGTGGTACGGTAGTAAAGTATTTTGATTTGATCACTTCAGTAGCGGCTTCAATCTTCTTCAAAACAACTTTCTCATCCGGATCCACATAGATCACTCCAACATGGTAATCTTTCTGTAATTCCCAGTCTAGTCCAATCTTATCAAAGTGTGAATAATCCGGTTTTTTGACTTTTGACAGTGAAATGATCAGGCCTGCCTGGAGCCGTTTGATTTTAGGCAGTTTGTAATTTAGGCTTTTCAGGCTAAGATCCTCGATTCGTGCCCATTCAGCCCACAGATTTATATGTGACGCAGCCTGCACCATATCCGAAATGTGTGCCCCTCCTACTCTGCATGCAATTTCAACAAAATAAAACCGCTTATCCTTTTCGCTATAAATGAACTCTGCATGGGAAACTGAATATTTTAATCCAAATGACTGAATCAGTTGCTCATTGATTTTCATGGCGGCTTTCAGTAAGGGATCACGCGGTGTCAGAGTGACCGTCCTGAAAATACCACCGGTCTGTACCACCTCTATGGGTGTCTGCAGATACTTACTCACCTGTGAATACTGGATTTTTGACTGAAAGATGATGGAATCGACATGATAGACCTGACCGGTAATAAATTGCTCGATGAGATAATCCCCCCTTAGGTTTTCAAGGCCTCTGATTGTCTTCCATACTGTTTCCTTATCCTTACAAATAGTGATCCCGGCAGCAGATGCTTCACCCCGGGGCTTGATCAACCAGGGTGCAGGAATTAATTCCAGAAAATCGTTGATCTCATCATCATTAAAAAGACGACTGAATGCGGGTGACGAGATGCCGGCATCCCGTGCTTTTGTGCGCATTGCCAACTTATCCCTGAAATACCTTGCAGTAGATGAACCCATGCCCGGGATCCGGAAATGTTCTCTCAGGGCTGCCGCATTCTCAATATCAAAGTCATCTACACCTACGATGGCATCGATCCGTACAGTTTTCATCAAATGCGTAGTTCCCGCCAGCAGATCTTCAAATTTCCACTTATTATAGTAATCCTGCTGGATATAAAACACTTCTTCAATGTATTCTACCGGCCAGTCTTTATGTTCGAGGCCGATGGATGTCACCAGATAAACCTTATTTCCACATTCGTGGCAGGATTTGATAAAATCACTTCCCTTGTAATAACTTGCGAGACAGAGGAAATTTGCCATACTATACTGTATATCCTATTTTAGATCCGTTTGGTATCACCACATTCTTTTTGACGACAACTATTCCATCTACGATAGTATATGTAGCCGTATCCGTATTCTCCAGGCTTTCATGGCCAATGATAGTTACATCATTGCCTATCCTTACATTTTTGTCAAGTATTGCGTTCTTTATCAGGCAATTATTCCCAATTCCCATAGGTATAAGTTCGGGTTGACTGACCATATCTTCCAGTGATTCAAAATAATCATTTCCCATCATGAAAGTATTAGTCATCGTCGTCTTGGCACCGATCCTGGATCGCACGCCCACCAGACTTCGTTCGATATACTCTGCATGAACGATGGCTCCATCAGCGATAAGTGCATAATTGATTTTCGTACCATAAAATTTAGCCGGAGGAAGCATCCGTGCATGGGTGTAAATTACATTGCGATTATCAAAGAGATTAAATTGAGGTATCGCATCTGTCAATTCCAGATTGGCTTCGAAAAAAGAACGGATATTTCCGATATCAGTCCAATAGCTATCAAACTCATAGCTCGCCACCCGACGGCCGCTTTCCAATGCCAGAGGAATAATCTCCTTACCAAAATCATTTGCATCAGGATTCTCAGCAAATAATTGATTCAGTGCATCCTTATTAAATATATAAATACCCATGGAAGCCAGATAATGCCTACCTTTCGCTGCACTCCGTTCACCTACCGTTGACATCCACTCTGGCAACAAATCAGCGGATGGTTTTTCTATAAAACGAGGAATCATCTGATTCTCATCAACCTTCATAATACCAAATGAAGGTGCATCCCGGGCATCTACCGGAATAGTAGCGATCGTGAGATCAGCGTTCTTCTCAATATGAAAGTTAGCCATATCTTCAAAATTCATCTGGTACAACTGATCACCGGACAGTATCAGAATATAATCATAATCCTGATTGATCAGGTGGTGCATCGACTGACGCACCGCATCTGCCGTACCCTGAAACCATTTATCACTGGTATAAGTCTGCTCAGCCGCCAGGATATCTACAAACCCATGTGAAAATGCATTGAAATTATACGTATTCTTAATATGTTTATTTAATGAAGCCGAATTGTACTGCGTCAGTACAAACATCCGCTTTACTCCCGAATTCAGACAGTTCGATATTGGAATGTCTATCAACCGGTATTTTCCGCCAATAGAAACGGCGGGTTTCGAACGGTGAGCAGTCAGTGGGTACAATCGTGTTCCGGCACCACCGCCCAAGATCAGGCATATCATCTTTATCATACAAACAAATTAATACAGTTATCAGGTATTTATTAGTGGTATGAATATAAAGAGAATAATTCTTTCTTATTGAAAAAGTAAGGGAATATTTATTGTAATATTTTTCGGACTGCAGTAGAATTTGTGGCTGAAGACCATAGTATTACTTATTTTAAGCTAGAAAATTCAAGTCATACAGGATTTGATTCGACACTATCTATCTGATAGACAAAAGATGATTTACTTAAAACAATAACGAAATTTTAATATCAGCCTGCGACGGTTGAATACTGCTGATAAGGTACCCGGGAGACAATTGACCTGCCTAATGTAACTTCATCTGCATACTCCAGATCGCCGCCAAAAGAAATGCCCCTGGCGATAGTAGTTATCTTGACATCCAGATCCTGCATCTTTTTGGAGATGTAATACATCGTCGTCTCACCTTCTATATTCGGGCTGATTGCCATGATAATTTCACAGGTGGACTGCTTTGTTATCCGCTCGTAAAGGTCATCCAGATTCAAATCATCAGGCCCAATCCCATCTATCGGAGAAATGAGACCACCCAACACATGATATTTTCCATTATACAGATTGGTCTCCTCGATTGCCATCAGATCACGGATGGATTCTACTACACAGATGGTTCCTTCATCCCGCTTTGCATTGCTACAAATCGCGCACACTTCTTCATCGCCCAGATTGTGACACACAGAACATTCACGCAGGCCGTCACGTAGTTTTACAAAAGCATCTGAAAATTTCCGTACCCAGTCCGGGTCTTTGTTGATCAGGTGTAAAGTAAGGCGGAGCGCTGTTTTTCTGCCTATCCCAGGCAAAGAATTAAATGACTCTACCGATTTTTCGATCAACTGTGACGAAAACTTCATTGCAATTAAGGTTTATGTTCTTTGGCAGCAAAACCACTGCCATATTAGTTCCGCACAAAGATACAGAATGGCTACAAATTTAATATTATTAGATATAAAATTTTATCATATAATGTGAAAGTCAATATGATAAATATGGCAATGGCGCCCGGACCAATGGTGTAATTTGTCTTTCATTTTAACTAATTAGTCTGCTAAAATGTATTGAAGAAATACAAATCACGAAATGACTACCGGCTGAAAATATTGTACTTACAAATACAATAAATAGCCCGGAAACCATCTTTCCAGTTGATCTTCTTGCCCTCAGCATAGGTCCTGCCGTAGTAAGAAATTCCGACTTCATAGATTCTGATGCCGGGTATATGGGCGACTTTTGCGGTGACTTCCGGTTCGAAACCGAAGCGATTTTCTTTAAGCTGAATACTTTGAATTATTTCACGTCTGAACATTTTGTAACAGGTTTCCATATCTGTGAGATTAAGATTTGTAAACAGATTGGACAGGAAGGTAAGGAACTTATTACCAATAGTATGCCAGAAAAACAATATCCGGTGTGGTTGACCACCCATGAAGCGGCTTCCATAGACGACATCTGCTACACCATCGATCATGGGTCTGAGCAGGAGATTAAATTCACGGGGGTCATATTCCAGATCCGCATCCTGAACAATGACGAACTCATGCGAGAAATAACGAAAATTAGCTTCTGGATGATTGGCCAAATAATCATTAATGACCAGATGTGTCTGATCTGTACTGCAATCATTGACTATGATAATCTCTTTACTGATTCCTTCGATCAATTCTACCGCACGAACCTTATCCAGGATATTGACGATCGTCCTTGCTTCATTGTATGCAGGTATTATAATACTTAAGACCATGTACAGATTGCTTTACTACCGGATAAAGATATAATTAGCTGCTTAATTTTTTCATCTTATGTAGAATGCTTTTAGCTAACGAAACTGATAAAAAAAGAAAAGCAGCCTGATCAGACTGCTTTTCCATTACTATTCACAAAAGCTTTATTACTTATTATCTACTTCTTCAAACTCTACATCGGTTACATCTTCTGTATTATTATTTGAAGCACTTCCATTGTCACCCGCTTGACCGCTTCCCGGGTCTGCCTGTGTCTGCTGCCCTTCGGTGGCCTTGTACATTTCCTGACTGGCTGCCTGCCATGCTGCATTTAGCTTTTCGGTAATTGCATCAAGCTTAGCCATATCTTCTGTCTTATGTGCTTCTTTCAGTTCATTAAGCGCAGATTCTATTCCTGCTTTATTACCGTCAGAGATTTTATCCCCATATTCTTTCAGTTGTTTCTCAGACTGGAAGATCAATGAGTCTGCTGCATTGAGCTTATCAATTTTCTCTCTTGCTGCTTTATCTGATTCAGCATTTGCTGCGGCTTCATTCTTCATTCTTTCTACTTCTTCTTTAGAAAGTCCGGTAGAAGCTTCGATACGGATATTCTGTGACTTGCCGGTGCCTTTATCTTTTGCACTTACATTCAGAATACCATTGGCATCCATATCAAATGCAACTTCGATCTGAGGCATGCCCCGGGGAGCAGGTGGGATATCGTTCAGAATAAATCGTCCTACACTCCGGTTATCCCGGGCCATAGGTCTTTCACCCTGCAGGATATGTATTTCCACTGAAGGCTGATTATCTGCCGCTGTGGAGTACACTTTTGATTTCTTCGTCGGAATCGTAGAGTTAGCTTCGATGACTACGTCATATACACCTCCCATAGTCTCGATACCCAATGAAAGCGGCGTAACATCCAGCAACAATACATCTTTCACATCACCACTTAATACACCTCCCTGAATAGCTGCACCGATTGCAACTACTTCGTCCGGGTTTACTCCTTTGTGTGGCTTTCTGCCAAAGAATTGTTCTACAGCTTCCTGTACTTTAGGAATACGAGTAGATCCCCCTACGAGAATTACTTCATCGATATCACTGGTAGATATCCCGGCATCCTGCAATGCCTTACGACAAGGCTCGATTGATCTTTTAATCAGATCTTCAGAAAGTTGCTCGAATTTAGAGCGGCTCAGCTTTATAACCAGGTGCTTAGGCACGCCGTCAACTGCAGTGACATAAGGCAGGTTGATTTCTGTTTCATTGGAAGATGAAAGTTCTATCTTCGCCTTTTCTGCTGCCTCTTTCAGACGCTGTAAAGCCATCGGATCTTTTCTGAGGTCAATGTTTTCCTGTTTTTTGAATTCATCAGCCAACCAATCGATTATAACTTTATCAAAATCGTCACCGCCCAGGTGAGTATCACCATTGGTTGATTTTACTTCAAACACACCGTCACCCAGTTCGAGAATAGAGATATCAAAAGTACCACCCCCGAGGTCATAAACAGCGATAGTTGTATCTTCATGTTTCTTATCCAGACCATAAGCCAATGCTGCTGCTGTCGGCTCATTGATAATTCTTTTTACAGTAAGACCGGCGATTTCGCCAGCTTCTTTTGTGGCGTGGCGCTGTGAGTCATTGAAATAAGCCGGGACAGTGATAACTGCTTCAGTTACAGTCTGACCCAAAAAATCCTCAGCTACTTTCTTCATTTTCTGCAGAATCATTGCAGAGATCTCTTGAGGTGTGTACAATCTACCATCGATATCGACGCGCACTGTATCATTATCACCTTTCACCACTTTGTATGCAGTATGTGAAGCTTCTTCATCAATCTCACTGTATCTGGCACCCATAAACCGTTTGATGGAAGCAATGGTACGCTTCGGGTTTGTGATCGCCTGACGTTTGGCAGGTGCACCTACTTTTCGTTCACCATTATCAATAAAAGCAACGACAGAAGGCGTAGTGCGGGCGCCTTCATCATTGGGAATTACTACC
>CAZGKN010000009.1:22348-39181 GCA_964525915.1 uncultured Saprospiraceae bacterium
GCTCACTTCCTTCCATCACGGAAACACAAGAGTTGGTAGTACCTAAATCTATACCAATTATCTTACTCATTATATCTGTATTTTTATTTTAGAATTAAATTTTCAAATACATACAGAACAAATTGCGCACCAAATCACGTTTAGTTGCCAATTTGGCAGAAACGGTTATTTCTTTAGAATTTGATTTGACAAAATATCCTTTCTACAAGCGTATTTCTGCCAGAATTGAAACTATTTGAAACCCAAATCTTTGGTAAAACGGCTTTTAGCCAATGAATCCAATGTGTTAATTGATAAACCCAGATCCGGGAATTTTTGCACTGATCTGGAAGTAAAGATTCCCAATCCGTTCTTGATATTTGAAAAGGTCGGATAGTCCGATGTTGAAGTGATACCCGCATTCGCACTGATCGTAGCATTATAATCCACAAACTCTTTACCGCCACCAATTACAGTAATCGTAAATGATTTAGCTATGCGGATCACACCTGTTTTTTGTGGCAGATCATCTTTGAGTGCCTGATAAAAATCACTGGGATTATAGGCTATTTCATTGCCAACCAGTGATTGGTTTTTTGCCATGATAAAATCATAGGTTTTGTTTACATAGTCATTGCCATTTGCCGGATCCTTCTCCTGATAATTCAGAGTCAGTACAATCGTAACTAATTGTGGGATAGCTTTTGCATTCGTGCTGATGGGTTCGAGGTAAAAAGTAGGATTTATGCTCGAGATAGATGGAATAATACTCAGGGGTCTGGTCAGATCAGGAGTAAAGACCTGCACACCTTCTATCAGTGTCGTCGATGAAGTAAAAACACTATCCCCAGCTTCTATTTTAAGATTATATACGGACCCGGGTGTCATCGGCACCTTAATAGTAGGAATATAATAAATATAATTTGGTGTGTTAGCGAAAATCCCTTCTTGTCTGGGGAAACCCAGCGTAGTAGCGTCGATACGTGTAAGTGTATCTGACCAATTGCCACTGGACAATGTCACTTTTGCTGATGTGAAATACAGATTAGCCGGATCCTGTGCCAATTTAATCGGTGTGATATCCGGGTCAGCAAACATTCGTTCCAGGCGGATAAACTGAAAATCCTGTGATTTATCGATCGCACCATAAACTAATGCCTTTTCTGTTCTGGGACCTAATAAATCCAACTTATCATTACAGGAGCTAAGAAGAATCAGTAAGAAACTACAAAAGAGAACTAACTTTGACATCTGAATATATATATGACTAAATTTGCGCAATAAATCGCTGCAAAAGTAGTCATTTATTTAACTTGCAAACAAATTTTAATAATCTATGTCTATTCACTCTGAAGTAAAAAGGGTCACCACACAAGTGCTTCTGGACATGAAGTCAGCCGGTGAGAAAATCAGCATGTTGACCGGATATGACTTTAGCATGGCACGAATCATTGATGGTGCAGGTGTTGATATCATCCTGGTCGGCGATTCCGCCTCGAATGTGATGGCGGGCCATGAAACAACGCTGCCTATCACTCTGGATCAGATGATTTACCATGCATCATCAGTCATCCGGGCAGTAAAACGGGCATTCGTAGTAGTCGATCTGCCTTTCGGATCCTATCAGGGTGACAGCAAGATCGCACTCAAGTCCACCATCCGTATAATGAAAGAATCCGGCGCACATGGCGTAAAACTGGAAGGCGGCCGCGAGGTAGGCGATTCCATCAAAAGGATATTAACCGCCGGTGTACCTGTGATGGGGCATCTGGGCCTTACTCCCCAAAGTATCTACAAATTCGGATCTTATACAGTAAGGGCAAAAGAAGATGAGGAAGCTGAAAAACTAATCAGTGACGCTAAATATCTGGAATCGGTGGGTTGCTTTTCACTGGTACTGGAAAAGATTCCGGCTGAACTCGCCGGCCGGGTAGCCCAAGAGCTCACGATTCCTGTTATTGGCATAGGCGCAGGCAATAAAGTAGATGGGCAAGTACTGGTAACGCATGATCTCCTGGGCATTACAAAGGAATTCAAACCACGGTTTCTACGCAGGTATGAAGACTTATATGGCAAGATGGATGCGGCATTCAGGCATTACATAGCTGATGTACGGTCCGGTGATTTCCCGAATGACGATGAACAATATTAATCCCGTATCCTCTAGAAATAACTGAATATGTCGAAACGATTGAAGATTATCCTATTGATTCTTCTAGTGATTATCATTGGAATAGCAGTGGTTTTTAAAGATAGTATTTTACCAAGTGTGCAGGATATCGCAAAGGATAAGTATGTTCTGGTCTATCGGAATGCTACATTGGTATCACTGGCTGATAGTCTGGTGAAAGATGGGTTTATAAAAAGTAAATCCGGTCTGCTAATGGCAGCCAGGCTAATGCAGTTTAAGGACAAACACCTGAGAGAAGGGCGTTTCAAGGCAAAACCGGGATGGAATGATATCCGATTATTACATGAATTAGCTCATGGTCCTTCAGCACCTGTGAAATTTGTGATGAACCCGGTACGCAAGGTTGAAAATCTAGCTGCTGTCGCCGGAAATTATCTGGAATACGACTCACTGGATTTCCTGAAAGCCATTCTGGATCCGGCATTTTTAGCCAAGTCAAATATTGACTCAGCCAATGCAATGACGCTATTCATTCCCAATACCTATGAGATTTACTGGCAGATTAAACCCGATAAATTCGTAGAAAAGATGCACGATGAGGAAGAGAAATTCTGGAATGAAGATGATCGTCCGGCAAAGCTAAAAGCATTGGGTATGACTAAGGAACAAGTTTATACACTTGCCTCAATCGTAGATAAAGAGACGCAAAAAAAAGTGGAGAAAGCAAGAATTGCCGGCCTTTATCTCAATCGCTTACACAATAACATGCGCTTGCAGGCTGATCCTACGGTCGTGTTTGGCTATGGTGATTTTACGATCAAACGCATCCTGACAAAACATATTGAATATGATACACCTTATAATACGTACCTGCATGACGGATTACCTCCGGGCCCCATCGGCATGGCAAGTATTGCCGGCATAGATGCCGTGCTCAATCACGAGGTGCATAATTACCTGTACATGGTTGCCAGACCGGATTATTCGGGCTTGCATGATTTTAGTGAGACTTTTGAGAGCCACCGGGAGAAAGCAAATAAATACCGGGACTGGCTGACTACACAGAATATTGTAAATTAAAATTATAACCAATATAATGAATTATAGAATAGAGAAAGACACCATGGGTCAGGTAGAAGTGCCTGTGGATGCCTATTGGGGAGCGCAAACACAACGTTCTATCGGAAATTTTAAAATTGCCCGGGATACAGATCGTATGCCTATTGAAATCATTCATGCCTTTGCTTACCTGAAGAAAGCTGCAGCCATTACCAACTTTAAAGCTGGTGTCCTTCCTGAAGATAAAATGAAACTCATCAGTGCAGCTTGTGACGAAATACTTACCGGATCACTGGACGATCAATTTCCTTTAGTGGTTTGGCAGACCGGCTCCGGCACACAATCCAATATGAATGTCAATGAAGTTGTAGCTTACCGTAGTCAGGTACTGAATGGTGGCAGTCTGACAGATGAGAAGAAATATATCGCACCAAATGATGATGTGAATAAATCTCAGTCTTCCAATGACACTTTTCCTACTGCGATGCACATCGCCGCTTATAAGATGCTGGTCGAAGTGACTATCCCGGGAATCCGCAAGTTGCATCAGACATTGGCGGACAAAGCACAGGAATTCATGAAAATCATCAAGATTGGCCGGACACACCTGATGGATGCCACACCGCTTACGCTGGGTCAGGAATTTTCAGGATATGCAGCTCAATTGAGCTACGGCACCAAAGCCATCGAAAACTCACTTTCACACTTGTCAGAGCTTGCCTTAGGCGGTACAGCCGTAGGTACAGGGATCAATACTCCACCGGGATACGCTGAAAATGTTGCAACTGAAATAGCTAATTTGACCGGATTACCGTTTAAAACTGCCCCCAATAAATTTGAGTCTCTTGCGGCACATGATGCCATCGTCGAAGCACATGGCGCACTGAAGATGGTCGCTGTCTCGCTGATGAAGATAGCCAATGATATTCGTCTGTTAGGCTCAGGGCCGAGATGTGGCATCGGTGAGATCGCACTTCCGGAAAATGAACCCGGATCATCGATCATGCCTGGTAAAGTCAATCCTACACAATGTGAAGCCATGACTATGGTTGCTGCACAAGTGATGGGCAACGATGTAGCAATTACAGTGGGCGGATCGAATGGACAGTTTGAACTGAATGTCTTCAAGCCGGTGATGATTGCTAACTTCCTGCACAGCGCCAAACTGATCGGTGATGTCTGCGTATCATTCAATGATAATTGTGCAGTCGGTATTCAGCCGGTGTTACAAAATATCAAAAATAATCTGGATCATTCACTCATGTTAGTTACCGCACTGAATCCGAAGATCGGGTATTACAAAGCAGCAGAAATAGCCCAAAAGGCGCACTTGGAGCATACTACATTGAAGGAAGCGGCGATTACACTGGGTTATCTTAGTGCTGAGCAGTTTGATGAGTGGGTGCGCCCGGAACTGATGATTAAGTATTAAGAAGCGCAACAATAGCATGGCCAATCTGCAGGCGTATCATACCTTTCATTGTGCTGTGGATGCTCCGTCTGTGACTGAGATTACCAGTACCGATCAGGTAAAATCACTGATAGAAACAGGAGATCTTCATCCGGAGCGATCTTTACTCCTGGGCGGTGGTAGCAATGTATTGTTTATTAATTCAGTCAACAAGCCTGTATTTCTGAATAGAATTAAAGAGCGCAGTTGGGATCTGACTGATGATGGATTAATCCTGGCGACCTTTGGTGGTGGTGAGATCTGGCATGAAGCAGTACAGTGGTCATTGGATGTCGGATTTAGTGGCCTGGAGAATCTCGCATTGATTCCCGGAACCTGTGGTGCAGCACCCATACAGAATATCGGTGCTTATGGTGTAGAACTGAAAGATGTCTTTCATTCACTGCAGGCGATAGACAGAATTAGTGGTGAGCAAATAGTGTTACATAAGGCTGATTGTCAATTTGGGTACCGCGACAGTATTTTCAAGAGGGAATTTAAAGATCAATTGCTCATAACCCATGTATCATTGATATTAAACCGGCAGGAACACCTGAACACCTCCTATGGTAATATAGAGAAGCAATTGGAACTAATGAATCTGGAAAAACCCTGGACAGCAAGGAATGTTTTTGATGCAGTAGTAGCAGTGCGGCGTAGTAAATTGCCCGATCCGGGGGAGATGGGCACTGCAGGCAGTTTTTTCAAAAATCCGGTAATCTCAACAAGCTATTATAATGAATTAGCTGAAAGGTTTCCCCGATTGCCCGGCTATCCGGTAAATGTTGATGAGACAAAGGTTCCGGCGGCTTTTCTGATCGACTATTGTGGTTTCAAAGGGTACAGGGTTGGTGATGCCGGTTGTTATGAAAAACAACCCTTAGTCCTTGTAAATTATGGTAGTGCTACGGGTGCAGAAATCTTGCATTTAGCCGGGACAATACAGCAGAAAGTAAGAGAGACTTTTGGAATTGAAATTATTCCGGAGGTCAATGTAATGTGAATGTCATGGGCTTTATTCCCTTACCACACCCACCGGCATATCATTGTCATAATTGCCTGCGATGACCGGTGTCTGCATATCACCTGAATACTCTCTGACTTTTTGATAGACGTAATCATAGAGTTCCTTGATAGTGACGATCTTATCATGATTGGTATCTGCCTCACCTTTCAACCCCTGCAACAGATAATAACTAAAAATACCCTGCCGCACACCGGCTGACTCCAGTGAAATCTCCTCCTTCTTGGAAGACATCAGAAAGGCTGTACCACCTTTAGTTTTCTCAAAAGTGCTATAAAATAGATCCAGTGACTCACCAAATGCTGAGCGCTGTGCCATCAGACTGCCTGAGTAGCACGCATCTGCGATACAAAGTTTGTGTCGGGCTTCACTATTTTCGATGATTCGTTTTATCTCATCATAACTGATACGATTCGAATATCCATCGGAATCAGACGGGAGATAATAGCCATTGATGCCATGTCCCGCGAAGTAAAGGAAGACCACATCATTGCTGTCGGCCTGATAAAAAGTAGATTTGAGTGTGTTGATGATATTGTCACGTGTGGCAGCCTCATCGATTAGAATTTTTACCTGATTGTCCGGCACTGCGCCACCTTCAGGGCTTTTGAGGAAGGCATATACCTGATATGCATCATCATCCGTATATTTTAATGAGGGCAGATTCAGATATCGACTCGCACCTACGATGACTGCCCAGATCTTCACTTCCGAATTGAATGGATTATCCGGTTTAGCTATTGCCGGCTCTTCCTTTGTCTGAGCATTCTCAATTGGTTTACCTGCTGTCCAAAAACCGGTGATCTTTCTGCCATCGGCGTAATACATCGCACCATAACCTTCCGGCTTATCGACCGACCATTGCCCGAAATAGACATCGCCATTGCTATAAGTACACATGCCCGGCCCGGATGGTTCACCATCGGCAAACTCACCTTCCCATCGGGAGCCATCTACATAATTATAGATACCGATGCCACTGGCACATTCTTCCTTGTTGCAATTCCGGAGTTGTTTTGATTTACCCTTCATCAGGGGCTTGATATTCTTTTGTTCTGAGAGTGTTCCATTCTCCCAGATACCTTCGATCAACTCACCATTCGCGCGCAGGTATTTTCCGGGGCCATTGGGATAACTCCCCGACCACATACCGGAAAAGATTGATTTATCTTTATATTGAAAGGTGCCATAACCCTCAAATTTATTTTTCTCAAACTCACCTTCATACCGGGTACTGTCATTGAGAAACAGTTTACCATAGCCTTCGCGCATATCATTGAGCCAGCGACCGGAATACTTATTTCCATTGGCATAAAGTAATACGCCTACACCTTCAAATTTCCCATTGGTAAATTCACCAATATATGTAGTACCACTTTTAAACTGGAGCACACCCTGTCCATTCTGGCAATCACCGGACAGGCATTGGCTGGACCCTGACTGCACAGTAACAACACATACTGCCAGGATTAACGAAAAATACTTCAAAAATGAACCTATATGCATAGATGCAACAAAATAATTGTGATACAATGTATTAATGTGATGCTTTATAAACAAGGTCTCCCTTCTGATGTAAGATAAAACTCCTTTCACTAATGAATAGTTGCACGGAGATGCTTAATATTATCTTAATACAAAGGTAGGTGAAAATATCGGTATGGCAAAGGAGATAACTATTCTATCCTATCACTGTAAAGCCGATTACTCAGAATTTTATTTCAATAGAATAAATGAAATGCATATCCAATTGATAATCAATAGTCAAATATTAATTATATCTGATATTTCCGTTTATACAAGCGTTTTGAGCTATCTTTATCTTGCAAAATAAAATCGAACAATGAAAAAACACATTCCAATCTTTGCTGCTTTCCTTTTACTGATTCCTTTTTGGGCGCATGCGCAATATGATATCTATAATGTCGGTCCGGAGGCTGGACTGAATTATGCATTTTTCGATTACAGAGAGGATGGTGAGAAGAAAGACATTGAAGAGCCGGTGTATGGCTTAAAAATCGGTCTGGCCGGAGAGATGAAGATCGTAGATATGTTTGGACTGCAAACAGGTTTGTACTTTGACCAAAGTGGTTCGAAATTAAAAGATATACTAATCGTAGATACAAAGGGCAATATATCCCATGCATCAGCACGCTATGATTTTAACAGGATTACACTGCCAGTGACAGCAGAAATCTATCTGGGTGATCCACGCCATCTTCGCTTCATGGCCGGCGTGGGACCGATGGTTTCATTCCTGGTGAGTGGTAAGCGAAACCTGGACTCAAAAGATGCCAGCTTCCCGGCAGATTTGAAAGGTGAGAGTAAAATCAATTTTCAGGATGAAGGGATTAGTGCTGTAGATTTAAGTCTGGGATTGAATATTGGATTTATCACCCGTAATGGACTTTTCTTTCGGGTCAATGCTACTAAAGGTTTGAAAAAGAATACTATCCTTCAGTTTCAGACGGCTGACTGGCATCAGGTCCACATGGGTGCATCTGTCGGATTCCTGCTCTAAATCAATTATGGATGTGTTGAATTGCCGCGGCAGGCTTCTTGATCTGAGTTCGCCTGTAATTATGGGTGTACTGAATAGTACTTCGGACTCATTCTATTCTGGTAGCCGGGTAAGCAATTTACAGGAAGCTGCTTCAAGGGCAGAACAAATGATACAAGACGGAGCGACCATCATCGATATTGGTGGTATGTCAACACGCCCCGGCGCAGCCGAACTGACTGTCAAACAGGAAATAACCAATGTCGTACCACTGATCCATGAGATCAGACTCAGGGACGAGGAGGTGTTTATCTCTGTGGATACCTACCGATCAGAAGTGGCCAGACAAGCCATAGAGGCAGGAGCCGACATAATCAATGACATCTCAGGTGGAACTATCGATCCCGAATTACCGGCACTGGCCGCAGCGTTCAAGGCTCCGTACATTCTCATGCACATGCGGGGTACACCGGCTACGATGCAGACTTTGACAGACTATGCGGATATCGTCACTGAAATAATTGACTATTTTTTTAAAAAAATTGATGCTTTTAATTCCATGGGTCTGTATGACATAATCATCGATCCGGGATTTGGTTTTGCTAAATCAATTGATCAAAACTATCAACTTTTAAACCAACTGGAAGTATTCTCTATACTTCGGCATCCTTTATTAGCCGGTCTTTCACGTAAGAGCATGTTTTGGAAACGGCTGGGTGAATCACCTGAATCAGTCCTGCCTGCCACCATAGCTGCAAATATGATTGCCTTATCAAAAGGAGCAAAAATTCTGCGTGTCCACGATGTAGCCCCCGCCCGGCAAATCATAGCAATGTATGCGCAATTAGAGAAGAATCAGTAAAGGGTGCTTATTTTCTTCGGATAAAATAAAAATAGTCGGAACTACTGGATTCGAACCAGTGACCTCTTCCCTGTCAAGGAAGCGCTCTAAACCAACTGAGCTAAGCTCCGAAAGAGTGCAAAAATAAAAAAACAGGTTACAAATTAATGCAACCTGTTCTTTTTATTTTGAATATCTCAATAAATGAGGGAATTCATTATTTTTTGCTCATAGTGTCAGCTGGAGCAGCAGCAGGAGCAGCAGCAGAATCAGCAGGAGCAGCAGCTGGAGCAGCTTCTGTAGCTGGAGCAGCAGCAGTGTCAGCAGACATTTCAGTTGTAGGTTCAGTTGATTCTGTAGAAGCACCATTGCTTGAGCAAGAAATCAAACCTGCAGTGAATAAACCTGCAAACATTAAAGACATCACGATTTTTTTCATTCTAATAAAAGTTTTAAAGTTATGTTAAAATTTAAGGACAAAGATAATGCATTTTTTTATATCTGTGTATAGATATAAAACTTTTTTTATACACCATACACCCAGTATTATCAAGTCGTTTCAAGGATTAAATCAAAAATCTGTGCGGAAAGTTCATTTTTGTATTAAAAAAAGTGTTAAAATTTTTAAGTTTTTCTTAACGTTTTCAAGCGAAACTTTAACATTTAGCTAAGAACTTACAGAAAATCAACATCCTGTACGAAAGGATACCGCATCAGGAAGTCAATTGCCTTATACAAGTCATAGCCTTCGAAAACAATTTTATAAAGCAGTGTGATAATGGGGCAATTGATGCCATAATGCTTTATCAGCTCATTGGTGATTTTCAAAACTCTGACGCCTTCAGCTACACTATGAACACTGGAATTAATCTGGCTGATTGTCTCACCCTTAGCCAGGCGCTGCCCGAAGGTATAATTTCGACTCGAACTGGAAGTAGCTGTAGCAATGAGGTCACCTATTCCCGAAGTACCCATAAATGCTTTAGCAGGCACATCCATTGCTTTACCGATCTGGATCAATTCGCGAAGTCCTCGTGTGATCAGTAGTGCTTCGATATTCTTCCCCATCCCATAGCCGCTGAGAATTCCGGTACCTAAAGCAATAATATTCTTCAATGCGCCTGAAAGTTCAGTACCCAGTATTTCATGTGAACCAAAAACCGCAAACTTAGGTCCATCCAGCACTTTCTGCCCGATTTTAATTACTTCATCGTACTTCGAAGCAATTACTGTAGCCGAATACTGACCTTCCATGATTTCCCTATACAGATTAGGTCCGCCCAGTGCGCCAATCCGGATCACATTTGTCTCCTCTAAAATGACTTCACTCATCGTACGAATATGCTCACGAGATAATCCTGTCCCCGTTGAAAGTGGATCATCTATGACATCAAAGCCCTTAGTACCATGAATAAAAATATGTCGCGGACTCACATACGGTGATATCATGCGTATATATGTGCGAAAAAACTCAGAAGGGATGACCGGGAATATCAGATTACACCGTTGAGCGATCAATGTCAGGTCACTGGTTGCAGAAATCCGTGGGTGTAAATTATATCCGTACAGTGTGTGCTCATTGTTGATGACATTGACTATCTCCGGTCGACGACTGAAGAGCAATACCTCCGCGTTGTGCGACAACAGATGCGCTATCGTGATGCCAAAGGTACCGGAGCCCAGAACACCGACAGGCTCTTTTATCGCTAAAGGAGCAACCATCATAATTTAGTCCGATAGTCGATTAAAGCAAACATTGTACTTTGTTTATTTACCTTGCTTCTTACGTTGTTCAGCCAGGCGCTGTTGTTCCTGCATCATTTGATTCAGACGTTCCTGGAAACCACCTTTCTTTTTCGGTTTCTGTTTGAAACTATGCAGTTGTTTTTCGATTTTAGCCTGATCGATCAGGTAATTTTTAGTGATAATCGTCTGCGCGATATTGATCACATTTGAGAATACAAGATATACTGTTAATCCGGAAGCATAACTATTGAAGAAAAATAAGAACATGACCGGCATGATATACTGCATGTACTTCATCATCGGATTGTTCATCGTGGATGTCATATCCACTTTCTTGAAATTATACCAGGTATAAAGTAAAGTCGTAGAAACCCACAACACAGTAAAAAGACTCAGGTGATGTCCCAGCATCGGGATTTTTGTCTGAAATGTCATAAAGGCATCATAACTCGAGAGGTCGGTAGCCCACAGGAAAGGCGCTTGTCTAAACTCCAGTGCTGCCGGGAAAAACCGGTACAGCGCAAACCAAATCGGCATCTGCAATACCATTGGCAGACAGCCACCCAGTGGATTGACTCCAAACTCTCTGTAGAGTTTCATAGTCTCCATCTGCATCTGCTGCTGATCCTTACCGTGCTTCTCTTTCAATTTGTCCAATTGGGGCTTCAAGGCTGACATTTTCGACTGACTATGTATCATTTTATAAGTCAGCGGGAATAAGGCCAACTTAACAAACAGGGTAAGCAGAAAGATAATTAATCCCGGATTTGAAACGAATTTACCCAGAAATAGAAAAATAGGTCGTACAATCCAGCGGTTGATCGTGCCCATGATACTACTACCGTACTGTACTAAATCTTCCATTCCATTGTCCCAGCTACGTAAAACCTTGAAATCATTTGGCCCTGAATAAATATACATCTTGAAGGGAACACCGGTACCGAAGGTTTGTGGCAAGGTCAACAAATTTGCTGTTTTCTTCAAAAATGTATCCTGTGTTTCAGCTACTGTGATTGATAGTTTAGCAGATTCAAAGGGGGTGGCAGGAATTAGTGTAGTATTGAAAAACTGATTCACATCACTCACCCACTGAAGCTTTTGTGCAGCTGTGATATCTTCCGTAGTTGATTTGGTATAAGACACATTGTCGGGGTTTTCATTCGGTGACTTATAAAATATGGTAGCATAGGTCTTCTCATAATCGTGATTCTTCTCGAGTCTGTGCAGTGTATAATCCCAATGCATCTGAACAGGTCCGGACACATTACCAGCTCCGGTGATCTTCGATTCATAACTCAGCGTATATTGCTTATCACTCAGTGTGTATGACTGCTCCAGTGTCGTACCATTTGGGAGTGGTGTCTTCAGCACAACCGTATTTCCTGATTTTTCAATGTGCGCAGGCAATTGTCCGGTTTGAATTGAACTGCCATTTCCGGTCGGAATAGTATAAGATAACTGATCGGTGGGTGTATTGAAAAGTTTCAAAGGGCGTCTGACTTCATGATAATTCGAATCTTCGGCGCTGGTCTTATATTCTTTCAACCATACTTCCTTGATCTTTGCACCTTTATTGGTAATGGTCACTTGCATCAAGTTATTCTCCAGTACTTCTGTCTGTTCGGGACCACCAATATTCAGTTTAGTACTATCAGACTTAACGCTTGTATCCTGAGAGGCGACCAGAGTATCATTAGCCGGGAGTGATTTATGTTTTTGTGCCAGTGCGATAGAATCCTGTCTTTTTTTCTCAATTAATTCCTTCTGGCTATTGCTGTTGTTTACCTGCATCCATACGGTAAAAAGTAAAATCAGCAGTATAAATCCTATGATGCTATTTCTATCCATTGTTTCTCTTTATATTTTTCCAGTCTGACCTAAGCGGCTTTTACCGATGAAAGGTCGTAAAGATAATAAGTTTCGGGGGAGCCATTGATCGCTCCATTGATTATTTCTATTTATCCGCAAAATGCGTTTATATAAAATTCTTCCACATCATACTCTCCACCGGCTTGTCAGTGCGGGTATTGTATTTAGCATTGCGCTTCGAATGATAGAAATTTTCGATCTCACCACTAACCTTAAAGTAGATAAGTTGTCCGACCGGCATCCCTGCATACACTCTGACCGGTTGGGAGACACTGATTTCCAATGTCCAGTGATTACAAAAACCAACATCACCCTTACCTGCGGTAGCATGGATATCTATACCCAACCGACCTACCGAAGACTTACCCTCCAGAAAAGGTACCGTATGATGCGTCTCTGTATATTCATCTGTCACTCCGAGGTATAGCACTCCAGGCAGGAGTACAAAACCATCCGCGGGTATCTCAAAGGTCGTGATGGTATTGTGCTTTCGAGCATCAAGGATAGCATCATCATACGTAGCGAGATAGCGTCCCAGGTGTACATCATACGAGTTCGTACCCAGACAAGCCCGGTCGTAAGGCTCGATGACGATCTCACCACTTTCGATGCCGGCAAGTATTTCTTTATCAGAGAGTATCATATAAAATAAAAAAAGGAGATTGCTGTATAGGGCAATCTCCTGTATTAATTATCAATTAAAAACTATTCCTCAGTTACTTCAAACCGCACAGAAGCCTGTAGTTCCTTATGCAGATTGATTTTTGCTGTGTATTCACCTACCGTTTTCACCTCATCTTCGATGACGATCTTCTTGCGCTCGATATCCAGATTACACTGCTCTTTCAGTGCATTTGCAATCTGTACATTAGTGATACTTCCGAAAATCGCGCCGCTGGTTCCAGTCTTGGCGCCGATACGCAGGACAACATCTTTCAGTTGGTCAGCAATAGCCTTGTACATATCCAGTTTTTTTGCTTCGCGAGCTTCTTCCTGCTTAATAACTTCATTCAGTTGCTTTCTATTGGAAGCATTAGCTACGATCGCATAACCTTGTGGAATGAGGTAATTTCTGCCATAGCCATTTTTTACATTGACTATATCATGCTTATTACCTACTTTATCTAAATCTTTTAAAAGTATAATATCCATTTCTTTCCTGATTTCAAATGATCAAATTATTTCAATAAGTCAGCTACATAAGGTAACATACCCAGATGTCTCGCCCTCTTAATAGCGATAGCCACTTTACGCTGGTACTTCAGTGAATTACCTGTAATCCTGCGGGGAAGAATTTTTCCCTGTTCATTGATAAACTGGAGTAAGAAATCCGGATCTTTATAATCAATGTGCTTGATGCCATATTTTTTGAACCGGCAATATTTTTGTCTTTTCTGTCCGATGTTTGGATTACTCAGAAATTTTATATCGTCTCTTGATGCCATGATTGTCTGCTTTTACTTTTGATTAATTATTCCTCTTCACTTTTTGTCTCAACCTGAGCTTCCGGCTGTGGTTCAACTACAGGAGATTCGACAACCGGTGCATTTACACCACCTGCACTCAAATCTTTCGATCTGGAGGTGGATTTTCTAACCGGTGCTTCTTCCTTTGCAGTTGACTCAGCAGTCTCCTTTGCCTTACGGTCTTTCATAGAAGCAATCTTACCCGCTCTCTTATCCGCATTGTATTTAACACCATATTTATCCAGGTGTACAGTAAGGAATCGCATGATGCGCTCATCACGTCGCAGTGCCAGTTCCATTTTATCAATGATCAAACCTGTCTCAGCATTGAATTCGATGACGAAATAGATTCCGCTGGAACGTTTCTTAATCTCATAAGCCAGAGGCTTCAGACCCAGTTCTGAGGTAGCTACGATCTCGCATCCTCCCTCTTTCAGCAAGTCCTGGTATTGCTGCGCCGCCGATTTTATTTCATCGCTCGACAGCACTGGATCTACGATGAAAGTTACTTCGTAATTTTTCATTTAAGTGAAGTATTAATTATTAATGGTTTTAAAAATGAGGTGCAAAGGTAATATTATATTTGGAATTGACCTAATGTCGAGCTGTTATTTTTGAGAATGGGCTTTGGGGGTTGGGGGTTGGGCTTTGGGGGTTGGGCTTTGGGCTTTGGGGGTTGGGGGTTGGGGGTTGGGTGTTAGTCGATGTCTGAATTACATTGACCGATTCAGATCCCCTTTTGAGTTATTTTTGTTGATAGCAATAAACATATTTAACAACTTATTGTATGTCGTACTAAACAATCTTCTTTGATTTAACAAATCACCAGTTGGCTAGATTTGCTACAAAAAAATGCTAATTGTACACCTACACAATATCTCACGGGGTACTTACCCTTTGAGAAAATTGAGTACCAGTCAACCATGCTTTGTGCAACAGCCCATGACTATGAAATAAACAAAAAAATGAAGTGTCAGGGCAATAGAAATACCTACAACTTCTCGATTACCATCGCTGATGCGCCTCCACCGCCATTGCATATAGCCGCCAGACCATAGCGACCTCCTTCATTCTGAAGTGCAGACAAAAGTGTGCAAACAATACGAGCCCCTGAACATCCTAAGGGATGGCCAAGTGCGACAGCGCCACCATAGATATTCGTACGGGAAGCCTCAATACCCATTTTTTGAATAAAAGCCATGGCTACTACTGCAAATGCTTCATTCACTTCGAAATAATCGATATCACTTATGCTGAGTCCGGCTCTACGCAGTGCTTTGGGCGCGGCCTCCGTCGGAGCGGTGGTGAACCATTCCGGTGCCTGTTCGGCATCTGCATACGCGACTATTCGGGCAATCGGGCTCAGATTGTATTTTTTTACTGTTTCCTCAGAAGCAAGAACAAAAGTGGCTGCGCCATCATTGATGGTACTGGCGTTGGCCGCAGTAACTGTACCGTCTTTCGTAAATGCCGGCCGCAAGCTGGAGATTTTATCAAAATTTACTTTGCGAAATTCTTCATCTTCTGTCATCAGGACTGGATCACCCTTGCGCTGTGGAATACCGACAGCATCGATTTCATTTTTAAATTTACCGTTTAGTGTAGCAATCTCAGCTTTCTTGTAGGAATTGATCGCATATTCATCCTGTGCCTCACGACTAATACCAAACTCACGAGCTGTCGCATCGGCAAAGACACCCATTGCCTGCTGTGTATATACATCGGTCAATCCATCCTGCGCGAGCCCATCGATAGCTGAAGTATTGCCGTACTTATTACCCCATCGCAAATTAGGAAGATAAAAAGGGATATTGGACATACTCTCCATTCCCCCGGCAACAACAAACTCACTCTGTCCCAACTCAATCGACTGACTACCCAGTGCAATTGCTTTCATTCCACTGGCGCAGACCTTATTAATAGTAGAGGTGACCACCTCCGGGCGCAATCCAGCTCCTAAAGCAACCTGGCGTGCTGGTGCCTGTCCGACATTCGCCTGGCAGACATTCCCATAGATAAGTTCATCAATCCAGGTAGAGTCTATTCCTGCTTTGGTGAGTGCAGCGGTCACAGACTGGATTCCAAGTTCAGTAGCAGACAATGAAGTCAAAGAACCGCCAAAGCTGCCGATGGGTGTCCTGGAGCGGGATACGATATATACTGGTTTCATTTTTATTAATTTTTGCGGTGCAAAGGTACTGCTTTTTTATGGGAACCAATTTGACTTATTCGATTACAATGCTCAACCGGGAAATCATGAATATCAATGTGAAAATATTAGACATAAATGGTCAACAATACAAATTCAGTGTAACTATTCACCTCAAATTATATTATCAGTTTCAATGAGATTACTTTTTGCTAAGTGGAATCAAGTGAGTTTAGTTACATTGTAAATGATGAAGATCCTATCTCTATTCTGGTTTTAGATAAATAAGATACAACTAAATTGGAAATTAAATAGCTGCCTTCACTCTATATGGATTTTGCGGTCTTTGCGAAAATTCCTTGCGTTCTTTGCGTGAAAATAGAAAGATTGGTTTCACGCAAATGACGCTATGAAGCGCAGAGTACGCAAAAATCTACTTCTCGAAAAAAGTTGAATTGTTACAATTCAAATTGATACTATCCTTTGAATTTCTAATTTTATAAAATATCGCCAATGGTAAATATGTACCTTTGCAGGAAATTTTAATAATCTAATGGCAATTTATATAACCGATGAATGCATCAATTGCGGCGCCTGCGAACCGGAATGCCCCAATAAT
>CAZGKN010000009.1:39191-45827 GCA_964525915.1 uncultured Saprospiraceae bacterium
TAATGCTATTTATGAGGGAGGCATTGAATGGGCGATGAAAGATGGTACAGGAGTGATTTCAGATTATACACTCTTCGATGGAACAGTAGTAAAAGCGGATCAGCGAAATCTTCCAATCTCAGAGGATTTCTATTATATCGTACCGGATAAATGTACTGAATGTGTGGGATTTCATGAAGAACCACAGTGTGCTGCGGTATGTCCGGTGGATTGCTGCCTGCCAGATCCTAACCATGTGGAAAGTCGCGAAATACTGATAGAGAAAAAAGACAGGCTACATCTGTAAACCCAGTGCAGCAAGGCGCTTACCGACAATGCTACTGATAGCCACGCCCATGCCGCCCATGCGAACTCCCGCATAGACGTTCTCATCGACCTGTGCGATTATGGGTGTTTTCATGGCACTGACGCCTAATATTCCGCTCCATGCATACTCAATATCCATTGATTCGTCCGTATCAATAAACTGATGTAATACGGATTCCAACAAATTTTTCCCTGCTGTAGTCATCCCCAGTTCCCCAGTTTCTTCAGATGCACCTAACAGGTGTCTGCCTCCACCGATTAAAATCCGGTTGCCGATATTTCTGAAATAAAAATATCCCCGATCCAAATGATAGATTCCCCGGATCGGGCAATGCGTCATCTCTCTGGTGACCAAAACCTGATTTCGTACCGGCCGGACATCCAGATCTGCAAATAATTCCCGGGCAAATGCATTGGTGGTAATAAATACTTTTTGACAATCTATGGTAAACAAATCACATTTCACCAGAGGTTTTTTACTTCCCCTGACTGCATTGGCCTGTACACCATTGAGTATCCGAATACCTTTTTTCCGGACTGTATCCAGGAGCGAAGCATACATCCTGCCGGTATCGATACTGGCTTCATAGGGATTGAAGATTGCTGCAGCAGAATTCTTTAAGCCTGGGGGTGGTGATGTCCATTGATATACGGAGGATTGGCCCGTCGCCTCTGAAGCCCATTGGTTTGCCAGGGAAAATCCGGATCTGCAGGAATCAAGCAGTTCATTTTCATCTGACGAAAATAATTCATAGCCACCGCATTCCTGATAACCGATGGCTGCCTTGCCTAATATGTGCTGCATAGTATTCAGTCCGTCCCATCGCATCCTGATCACTGCTGTGATCTCCTCAGGCGACATGTGCTCTGCATCCATCAACAACTCTGATACACTGCCAAAACAAGCGAATCCCGCATTCCGCGTGCTCGCACCTACACTATATGGCCCTCGTTCAAGAATCAGGATATCAGCTTCCGGATGCAGCTCTTTTAGAAAAATAGAAGTAAAAAGCCCCACTACTCCTGCACCTATGACTACATAGTCAGGACTGCGGATTAGTGAATCATGCTCCCAGAAACTAAACCCAACTTTCAGATGTCTTAGCTTTTAGTATTGGGAAACATATTGCTCTGATCCTCTGATGAATCATCTGTGCATTTCATGTCTTTCTCGAGCATTATCCGCAATGTGTCCTTTCCAAATTTGCGGGTGGCATAGACACCGATATCTGAACCTTCGATCCATTCTTTACCCTGATCGACAGGAACATTAAGTGTCAGTATTTGTCCATCCAGTTCCAAATCAATCTCCGGTGTATCCCGTAATACTACCTGATAAATGAAATGACGACCGGAACCAAATCCAAACTTTATCGAAGCAGTCACAATGCCGGTGCTCTGCAACTCTTCGACATCTTTCATATCCAGTCTAAACCTGGCGGAATCATTGTAAAGCCTCAATTTCATAATACTTAATTTTTTTTCCAGTTATCCTTTAACTCTACAGTTCTATTAAATATGATCTTATCTGCTGTAGAATCTTTATCCACCGTAAAATAACCTTTTCTGAGGAATTGACAATGATTTCCTGCAAATAAATCTTTTATTGACTCTTCAGCCTTTGCATTTTTAACTAAAGAAAGTGAATCAGGATTGATATATTCTTTGAAATCAAGTTCTCCCGCCATCGGATCTTCTACTGTAAACAACCGGTCGTACAAGCGTACTTCCGCATCAATGGCGGTCTGCGCATCAACCCAGTGCAGTGTGGATTTGACTTTCAGTCCGGATGTATCATTTCCACTTTTTGACTCAGGAACATAACTGACTTTCAGCTCAGTCACTTCTCCAGTATCATCTTTTATACATTCATCGCACTGAATAATATACGCGTTCTTCAATCGCGCCATTCCACCCGGTGACAATCTGAAAAATCCTTTCTCCGGTGTCTCCATGAAATCTTCCCGCTCAATATACAGTGTAGCACTGAAAGGCATCATTCGCTCGCCTCCATTGATATCCTCCGGATTATTCTCAGCAGGTAATCTCTCTGATTTACCTTCAGGATAATTGGTAATCGTCACTTTCAATGGATTCAGCACGACCATTTTTCGCAGTGCGATCTTATTCAGGTCTTCCCGTACACAAAACTCCAGTAAGCTGATATCGATTATATTATCCCGCTTCGCCACGCCTACCCTGGTGGCAAAGTCTCTGATACTGGCAGGTGTGTAACCCCGGCGACGCATGCCGGAAATAGTGGGCATACGTGGATCATTCCATCCCGTGACATGTTTTTCATTGACTAATTGCAACAACCGGCGCTTACTCATCACCGTATAGTTGATATTCAGTCTGGCAAATTCATACTGATGTGATGGGAAAATACCCAGTTTTTCGATAAACCAATTATATAATGGCCGGTGATGAATAAATTCAAGTGTACATATACTGTGTGTGATGTGCTCGATGCTATCACTTTGTCCATGTGCAAAATCATACATCGGATAAATACACCAGGTGTCACCGGTACGATGATGATGGGCATGTTTTATCCTGTAAATGATCGGATCACGGAGCAACATATTCGGATGAGCCAAATCGACCTTAGCACGTAAAACCTTTGCCCCATCAGGAAATTCACCAGCTTTCATCCTGCGAAATAAATCCAGATTCTCATCTACACTACGCTGCCGATATTGGTTTTCGGTACCGGGAGTGTTAGGGGTGCCTTTTTGTGTGGCGATTTCTTCCGGTGTAGAGTCATCAACATAGGCATCACCTTGTGAGATTAACTGCTCTGCATAAGCATACAAGGTTTCAAAATAATCACTGGCATAAAACTCATTTTCCCAGGTAAAACCCAGCCACCGGATGTCTTCCTTTATTGAATCGACATATTCAGTATCTTCAGTCACCGGATTGGTATCATCGAAGCGGAGATTAGTCGTACCCCCATAAGTATCTGCCAAACCAAAGTTTAAACAAATGGATTTCGCATGTCCCACATGGAGATAACCATTGGGCTCTGGTGGAAACCGGGTAGCAACCCTACCCCCATTCTTTCCATTAGCCAAATCATCCTCCACAATTTGCTCGATGAAGTTTAGTGATTTCTTTTCTTCTGCCATAGATTATAATTATTCAAGCACAAAGGTAAACCAAATTGACAGCATAGGGAAATGAAAAAATATGGAGAAATTCTACCGTTTTGATAAATAGTTTGGAAAAAATCCACTTTTCATTAGCGTAGTCAAATAACTTCATTTATATTTGTAGTCAAATAGCTAAATAATGAATCTGAGAAGAGATGTATTTCAGGCAATCGCAGACCCGTCACGCAGAGCTATTCTGCTGTTGCTGGCTACACAGCCGCTAACTGCAGGGCTGATTGCTTCAAATTTTGATACAGCCAGACCAACGATTTCAAAACATTTGCAAATCCTCACTGAATGTGAACTGCTACGCCAGGAACAGAAAGGACGTGAGATCATTTATCACTTGAACCCGACAGGGCTTAAGGATGTTGCCTCATTTTTGACACCTTTTCAAAAACTGTGGGATGAAAGATTTGATAAAATAGAAGAAATAATGAAAAATTATAAATAAAATAAGAATGGAATATAAAACAAAAATTGATGCCGCTGATGGAAGACAGGATCTGAAAATAACCCGGGAGTTCGACTTACCGCTTGACCTGCTTTTCAAAGCTTACGAAGACCCGGACATTGTGGGTCAGTGGATGGGTACCAATGTATTGAAAATGGAAAACAGAAAGCATGGTTCTTACTCATTTGAAACCTCCCATCAGGGCAATGTAGTATTCAAAGCCAACGGAACCATACACGAATTCATCCCAAACGAGCGTATCATCCGGACATTTGAGATGGAAAATGCAGAAATCGGTGTACAACTGGAATTTCTGGAGTTTGAATCGATCAATGCTGTCAGAAGTAAACTGACAATGCAAATCATATATCGTTCTGAAGAACACAGGGCCAGGCAACTAAAATTACCATTCACCTATGGTATAAATGTCGCCCATAATAGATTAGAGGAATTACTTTCAAAATCCAAATAAAATGAAAAAAAGAGATAAAATTATCTATTGGACGGCAACACTATGGTTAGCGCTGGGCATGGTCTCTACAGGTCTGGTCCAACTCTTCAGAATGAAGGAAGAAGTAGAAAAGACAGCACACCATTTGGGCTATCCGGAATACTTGTTGATCATCCTGGGTATATGGAAACTACTGGGCGTAATTGCTATTTTAATACCACGCTTCCCATTGCTAAAAGAATGGGCGTATGCCGGTTTTTTCTTTGTGATGAGTGGTGCTATAGTTTCACACTTAATTCTCCATGACAGTATCGGCGATTTATTTGGTCCGACATTATTGATACTGCTTACGATTGTATCATGGTATTTCAGACCTGCTGACAGAAGGTTATCATTCAATCCAAATTTAAATTAAAAATGGGAAATAAACAGCAATTATCAGAGATACGCATCCCGGAATTAATTAAAATTCTCGAACAAAGATTCAAAAAATATAGCCATAGACATCCGGATATTAATTGGGATGATGTCAGGACTAGATTACAACAACGACCGGAAAAACTCTGGTCACTAAACGAAATGGAAGAAACAGGTGGCGAGCCCGACGTCGTCGGTTTTGATTCTGAAACCGGAGAATATTTATTTTATGATTGTTCACCAGAAAGTCCAAAAGGCCGCCGTAGTTTATGTTATGATGATGAAGCATTGCTGTCCAGAAAAGAATACAAACCGGACAATAGTGCGATAGGATTGGCCAGAGAAATGGGAATTGATGTTCTCAATGAAGAAGAATATTTTTATCTCCAGCGTATCGGTCCCTTTGATACGAAAACTTCCAGTTGGATCAGAACATCTGAATCCGTAAGGAAGATGGGTGGTGGCATTTTTGGTGATTTCCGATTTGGGCGGGTATTTATTTACCACAATGGCGCTGAATCTTATTACGCAGCCAGAGGATTCAGAGGCTTATTGAAAGTATAATAAAGTAAAATAATCTAATCTAAGAGAGCCGGAGTGCGCGCATAAAATCATCCTTAAAATTGCGCCCAATGGTTAATGGCCTGCCTTTTATTACAACCTCATTCTCCGTAAATGATTCAATTTGATTGGTATTGATACAATAGGACCGGTGAATCCGGATAAAATAATTCTTATCCAGAACCTCCATTGCCTTAGTTAGTGTGATCCGTAATAAAAAAGTTTTATTTTCTGTGAATATTTTGACATAATTACCTTCTGCTGATAAAAAATAAATATCATTTAAAAATACCTTTACAAATCTGTAATTATCCTTAATAAACACATGATTACCCTTTACATAAAAATGTTCGTCCAATTCTACTACCACATCTGGCCTGGAATCATGCAGCTTACTGAAATTGTGCAAAGCCAGCTCTATAGCAACCAATAGTGATCTCGTGGTGAATGGTTTGACCAGATAACCGGACGGATTGGTATTCTTAGCTTTATTTACATTTAATACATCTGAATGAGCAGAAATGTAAATAAAAGGAGTCAAATGAAGTTCATTCATAGCCTTTGCAATATCGATGCCGGTCTTATCATCTTTGATTGTAATGTCAATCAGCACCAGATCCGGTAGAAACTCCTTAAATAGTGTCAGCGCATCCTGAAAATTATCGGCTACACCGACTACATCAAATCCATGTTGTTTGAGCCTTTCCTGCAGATCCAGCGCCACCAGCAACTCATCCTCGATAATTAAAATCTGTTTTGCCTCTGTCATAACCTTACTTTTTATCCGGTACAATAATCGTAAATTGTGTACCTGCGTCTACCTTCACCTCCAATGTACCTTTGAGTTGCCGTACAAAAGTCTGGATTATTTCCTTACCAAAAGTGCTTTCTCTGGCGTTCCATTTATCCAGATCAATTCCAACACCATTATCCGCTATGATTAATATTATATTGTTCTCTTGTCGTTGCATATTAATTGATAGTTTGGGATTAGTTACGCCATTATATGCATACTTAAACACATTACTGACCAGTTCATTCACTATCAGGCCGAGTGGTATAGCTTTATCCACATCCATCTGTTCATCAATAGCATTAATCTGCAAGTGGAATCCCTTATCATTAAAATCATAAGCATCCCGCAATCCTTCGACAAGGTCAACGATAAAATTCTGAATATTTATTCTTCTATTATAATATCATAAATTACAATATCTGGAAAGTATTTTTTCAATAATTCACTTTTTGGAATTATTAATAACAAAAAGGTAGATTACTAGAATCTACCTTTA
>CAZGKN010000010.1:0-8581 GCA_964525915.1 uncultured Saprospiraceae bacterium
TAGAGTAATTCAGAGCTTTCCAATTCATGGAGCAGAGATGATTCACCGGGCATCAACGTTGCTCTTGCCAGGCTATAATTGATCGGTAATCCATCATTCTTCGGATGTATCAGTTCCTGCAGATAGGTATGATCACCTGCGAGAAACTCTACACACTCAGAATCATGTTTTACTAAATTCATCTCTATAAATTATTTTGGCACAATGATATAAATATTCAATAAAAGTACAAAGTGTATTTTTTACGAATCCTTATTTTTTCAAAATATTTTAATCAGGTAAAGCGTATTTCATCACCGTTCACGTCAAAAAACTTGTATTCCGGCATCGCAAAGTTAGTATCGGGGACTATTTTAATCCACTTTTTCAATTTCATATACCACCGCATCCGGATACTTGGCCATCCTTTTACCAGGTGTGCATATACATAGGTATGTACTTTAAGCGTCAGCTTGGTATTTGGCCGGGTGGACAGGATGTGCTTCAGATCCCTTTCGATATCATCAATCAGTAGTATGGATGGTTTTGTCTTGCCGGTTCCATTACAGGTAGGGCAGACTTCATCAGTATTGATCTTGATCGCTTGTCGTACGCGCTCTCTGGTAATCTGAATCAGTCCAAACTTACTGAGTGGTAGTATGGTATGTTGTGCACGGTCTTTTTGCATTACCTCTTCCATGCGCGTGTTGAGGATGCGTTTGTGATCCGGATTGCGCATATCGATGAAGTCGATGATGATCAGACCACCGATGTCCCTGAGCCTGAGTTGACGGCTGATCTCTTCCGCAGCTTCCAGATTGACCGAAAGTGGGGCATTGCTCAGATCGGATTTAGACATTTTCGGTCCGCTATTCACATCGATGACGTGCATAGCTTCCGTATGTTCTATTACAATATATGCGCCGGAATTGAGTGTTGCAGTCTTGCCAAAGGAAGCTTTGATCTGTTTACTGATGCCGTAATAATCAAAGATGCTTCCCTTGCCGTCATACAGCTCTACTATCTTTACCTGATCGGGCGCAATCGCACCCAGGAATGATTTCACATTGGTAAACAAGTCTTTGTCATTGACTACTACACGGTTGAAATCACTCGTCAGGAAATCCCGCAGGATGGATGTGGTCTTGTCTTCTTCACTGAGTAATTTCTGAGGGACTATCTGACCTTTTACTCTTTGTAAATCAGAGCGCATTTGGTTCCACTTGTCCAGCAGCATGTTGATTTCATCATGTAGCTCTGCGACCTTTCTGCCTTCAGCAGCAGTACGAATGATTACACCGAAGTTTTTAGGCTTGATGCTTTCGATAAGTGTCTGAAGCCGTTGTTTTTCATCATTATTTGCAATCTTACGGGATACCGTGACTGCATTGGAAAACGGAGTCAAAACCAGGAATCGACCGGGCAATGTGATCTCGCAGCTCAGTCGGGGGCCTTTTGTAGAAATGGGTTCTTTCAGAATCTGTGCCAGCATGAAGGTCTTGCGATCCATCACATCCTGAATCTTTCCGTTTTTCTCTATTTCATCGGCCAGATCCAGATTGTTCATTGAAGCGGTCGCCGGGTCGCGGAGTATCTCGTCGGTATATTTCTTTAAAACCGGAAGACGCGGACCCAGATCCGTATAATGCAAAAAAGCATCTTTCCTGGAACCAATATCCAGAAAGGCAGCATTCAGACTGGGCATCAGTTTGTTTACTTTAGCCAGATAAATATCACCTACATTGTAGGCATTACTTTTTTTCTGCTTATGGAGCTCTACCAGCTTACCATCTTCGATGAGGGCAATTTCTACTTCATTTGGCAGAGCATTGATTATCAGCTCTTTGTCCATAGCCAAATAATTAAAATGTTAATAGGAATATCTCATTCCTGTATCACTTGAATGACAGGATGCATTACAATCAGACAAGACTTAGCCATTATTGTGAGATAATGACTAAATCTGTCAGTAAAGGGAATTACCTATTTATTCTTTTTCTTATGTCTGTTTTTACGCAATCTCTTCTTTCTCTTGTGAGTTGCAATCTTATGTCTTTTTCTTTTTTTACCGCAAGGCATATTGATATAGTTTATTTTTTATAAAATATTATTTACAGTATTGTGCCAGTTCGGCACTTTCTTTTTCTCTGCCTGTTTCCTTATAAGCGATGGATAGCAGGCACTTCACATCGTTATTTTTTTCATCCAGTGATCTGGCTTTCTCCAGTCGTCCGATGGCCTTGTCATACTGGCCTGTTTTGATAGCCAGCCGGCCTAATGTAGCGAGGACAGTTACATTATCCGGTTGTTTTTTATTCAGATCGAGCAACATCAGGATTCCTTTCATGGGCTGGTCCTGTGGTGGCACTTCTGTATAAACTGTCGCCAGACTGATCTCATGTTCCGGATTTGCAGGCTCCAGCTTCATTGCTGTCTCGAAGCATCGTGTAGCCCCGGCAGCATAGTGTTCTTTGTCTTTCATATCTGCCTGATGACCACCATACAGGCCCTGCATATAACTACTACCAGCGATATGCCAGGCTTGTGCGGTCTTTTCCAGTTTCGCTACTTCCTCCGCAAAATGTCCGGCCAGATAAAATTCATTTCGCCGGTACCAAAGACCTGAGAGTGATTTCGCATCAGCAATTTTCTCTGTGGAAGAGGTTGTGCTATTCTTGATTTTCGCACTAAGGTCACTGACCATAGTGGCAGAGTCTTTGCTCAATGAAGCCATTGCTTTCGACTGAAAATCATCGAAGAAAGACATGTCCTCCATTGGACTCTTGCTTTCTGTTTTTTCTTTAGTACTTTTTATCGGGCCTTTTTGCTTGAATCCGAAGAAGAGTACCAGAAAAAGTGCAGAAGCGACAGATAGAATAATTACACTTCCCCTTTTGAACTGCATGGTAATTCTGAATTAATCCTCGTCAGATTCATCAAAAGGTGCGACGAGCACTTTATTTTTTACTTGTTCTGTAAAGGTCTTTGCCGGCTTGAAAGCGGGAATGAAGTGCTCAGGAATCTCAATCGCTTTGTTTTTCTTGATGTGTCTTCCGATTTTCTTTGCTCTTTTCTTGATGACAAAGGATCCAAATCCTCTGATATACACATTTTCACCTGCGGCTAAGGTGCTTTTTACTTCAGAAAAGAAGTTTTCAATGGATACCAATACATCCACTTTGGGTACTCCGGTTTTCTCTGCTATGCTTGCTACTAAATCCGCTTTTCTCATTATTTGCTGGTTTTTAGTTAGTTATGTAATTAAATTAAGGTTTTTTCAAAAGAGAGGCAAATTTCGTAAAGTTTATCAATTCTAAAAATTTATAGCCTACTTTTTTGCATAAAATATTGAAATTCATTGCAAAAGTGGCATTTGAATTAAAATGGACGACTTTTTTAGGTGAAATGTTGCAGCATAATAACCTCCTGCTCGGTAAGAAAGCGCATCCTGCCCCGGGGTAAGTCTTTTTTTGTCAAACCGGCATAATAAACTCTGTCAAGACGTGTTACTTCATAACCCAGAGACTCGAATATCCGGCGAATGATGCGGTTTCGGCCTGAATGCAGTGTGACTCCAATCTGATTAGGGCCGGCTTCCTGTACATAACTGATGCCATCCACCTTTATCGGTCCGTCATCCAGTGTTATCCCTGATTTTATCTGTAGCAGATGTGTCTCTGTCAGTGCCTTATCCAGTGTGACATGATAGATCTTTTTTACTTCGTGGGAGGGGTGTGACAGCTTCTTTGTCAGCTCGCCATCATTCGTGACCAATAATAATCCGGTAGTCTCTCTGTCGAGTCTGCCGACAGGATATACACGCACTCTTACTTTCCCCTTTATGATATCCAGAATAGTCTTACGCCCTTTTTCATCCGAGAGCGTAGTGATAACCCCACGGGGTTTATTGATCAAGACATAAATGAAGTTCTTGCGCGGGAAAATTTTCCTGTCTTTATAGATGACCGTATCACCGGGTTGTACTCTGTGACCGGGTTCTTTGATGATTTCATCATTGACAGTTATATCACCGGCTGCGATGAGCTCATCCGCTTTACGACGGCTGCAAATACCCGCATTACTAACGTATTTATTGAGTCGCATCGGTTCATCACTGACCGGATTAGTGGCCTGTGGTGGTGGTGTATTACTTTGCTTTGTTCTCGGTGCAGGCTTACGGCGGATTCGTTTTGGTGTTGAATCTTTTTTCTGTACTGGTTTTTTATAGAATTTATCAAATGGCATGGTCTGGATACAAAGTGCAAAGTTGGGTTTATTTATTTGGATAATGGGTAAAGTGGTTTGAAATTATTTTACAGCAGGCACTTAGAATTATCTTATTTTTACGGCAAATTTATTAGAATCAATGAAGATGCATAATTTTAGTGCCGGTCCATCCATTCTTCCTCAGGAGGTATTGGAGGAAGCCGCACAGGGAATAGTAAATTATCAGAATAGTGGCTTAGGCATTATTGAAATGTCTCATCGTGGTAAACATTTTGTGGCTGTCATGGATGAGGCAATGAGCCTGGTACATGAACTGACAGCCTTAGGTGACGAATATGGTGTGGTTTTTTTGTCCGGAGGTGCGAGTACGCAGTTTTTCCAGATCCCAATGAATCTTCTGGACGAGAATGCCCGGGCTTGCTATGTCGAGACAGGCACCTGGGCAAAGAATGCGATTAAGGAAGCCGGGCTGTTTGGACAGGTGGAGATTATCGCTTCATCTACAGATAAGAATTTCACCTATATACCAGAGATTCCGGCTATCCCCGGAGATGCCCGTTATCTGCATATCACCTCAAATAATACCATCTATGGCACCCAATATCATGATTATCCGGATGCGGGATCCATACCTGTGGTTTGTGATATGTCATCCGATATATTTAGTCGGCACACTGATTATAGCCGATTTGGTCTGATTTATGCCGGCGCACAGAAGAATATGGGGCCGGCCGGAACAGTGCTGGTGATAGTGCGCAAAGATTTACTGGGCAAAGTGAGCCGTAAATTACCGACGATGGTCGATTACCGGACACATATCGATAAGGGGTCGATGTTCAATACACCACCGGTATTTCCGATCTATGTGAGTATGCTCATGATGCGATGGATTAAAGCAGTGGGTGGCATTACAGAGATTGAGAAAAGAAATGATGCAAAAGCGGCTTTACTCTATGGTGAGATAGACAGGAATTCATTATTCAAGGGGACTACTGCTGTTAAAGACAGGTCAAAGATGAATGTATGCTTCGTCACTGAGAACCCTGATCATACAAGCGAATTTATGCAAATCTGTGAAACCAATGGTATCTATGGTATCAAAGGACACCGTTCAGTGGGTGGTTTCCGTGCTTCTATCTATAATGCACTACCACTGGAGAGTGTAGCTTTCCTGGTGAAGTTAATGCAGCAATTCGAAGTGTCGAAGATGTAATTGATTAGATGTAATTGATTAAAGCATAGGCTGGGGCCTAAGCTTAGCGGTGAGGAATACAAAATTTATTGAAATAATTTATGGCTATTCAGAATGGCTTGCCAAAACAAAATCGGGTAATTTAGTACGCCGGATGAATTGACTTTATTATTTATGAGGTAGTAGTAATAAGCGCGGAGTTTAGTCAGAAAGTCAGGGCGGATATCATTTTTATTTTTGAAAGCGTTGATTTCATCGTGTAAATTACTGCCATATTGGAAGGTATAATTACAATATATAAGTGCCCGCTGATTTTGTATTAATTGTCGGTAATCTGACCTGTCCGGATATTGTTTAAAGATATATTTTGCTATTTTATCGTAATATTCATCTGTTTCTGATAAAAGGTCAGCTGCTTGCTGTAATGCTTGTGGCCTGCTGACTGAGTCGATAGTCAGATCCTGATGAACTAGTGTTAATGGTTGATTGTCAATGAAAATTCCAGCACCGTTCAGTAAATAATTAAATACAAGAATCGGATCATCATGAAACTTGTATTTGGTATCCCAGCCACCGACCTGATCAAAAATTTTTTTATTCCACAGGTTGCTGCATGTCGTACCGGCCAGACCGCTGATAAGGGCTGCTATAATATCCTCTGGGACAGGTTTGATATATCGATGAGAAATGTTTTTCACATTCAATACTTCTATGATTGCTGCAGCACAAATTAGTCCAACATCTTTTTGGAAAGTTTGTATGAGTGCTGCCTGATGGGACAGTTTGCCCGGAAGTAATTCATCATCGGCATCGAGAAACTGCAACCAATCTCCGGTAGCCAGGGCAGCTCCGGTATTGCGGGCAAAATTGGCGCCTTGCATTTTTTCATTTATTAGCAGTATTTTCTGATATTTCTTTGCCAGTTCATACGCAATTTCATTACTTTTATCCACCGAATTATTATCCACCAATATTAGCTCATTGATCGGGAAGTCCTGTGTCACCACACTTTCAATTGCTCTGTGCAGTGTATTTTCTGCATTATAATAGGGTATGATAACAGTGATTGTCATAATCAGTAGAATAACATGTAAATATTACGAATACTGTACCAAATAAAATTCAGGTACTTGTGCTTTGTATTAAATGCATATTTGGAGTAGATGACGTGCGGGTACATTTTTAATTTGTATAAGAAATTTAGTTTTAGACCATGGCCTTTACCGATAGATAATATTTCTTTTCTAAATTCAAAATTTTTAAAATAAGAGTGGATAAAATTACTATATTTAAAGTCTTCTATTTTATTAGATATTTGTGGACTACTTAATTGTTTATTGACAAATAATTGTGAAATTGCACTGAAATAGTTTAATTGATTACTAAGTAATATTAAATTTTTAGCACTATTTTTAGGCCGTGTGATTGAATTGGAAGTTGCATAAGCTATAGAATTATCCATATTTAAAAAATACAATTTTTTATTTGTATTAATAAGTTTGATTAATAACCGATATTCCTGCCCTGATGTTATGTTGTTGTCCCAACCACTAACATCAAAAAGCGCTTTTCTTCGCCATAAGTTTGATATTGTGCAACCAAGGTGACAGTTTAACAGGCCAATTATGATATTCTCATTAATTTGTCTGTGAATAAGTATTTGCCAGGATTGCGTGTTTTTGTCATAGTAATATCGGGTATAGGGGCTCACTATAATGTCAGCATCTTGATGATTATTGGCAAATTCTATCTGATTTTTTATTTTATCTGGGAGAATTTCATCATCTGCGTCCAGGAATTGCAGCCATTCGCCGGTAGCAACTGATAGTCCTTTATTGCGGGCGGCGTTCGCATTCTGTTTTTCCTCGGAAAGTAATAAAAACATTCCGGGGTGTTTTTGACTGTATTCTACGGCTATTTCCGGACTTGTATCAGTACTGTTATTATCGATCAGGATAATTTCTATTATCGGATAACTTTGTTTCAGCAAACTGTCAATTGCCCGTGCCAAAGTCTCTTCAGCATTGAAATAGGGTATTATTGCACTAACTGTAGGATCTGACATGACTTATTGTTCTCTTTGTTGATGAATCAGTTTTCTGAATTCAGGTGAATTAGCCAATAATTCTGTATAGTTCCCGCCTGCTACTACAGTTCCATTTTCTACCACGTAAATATGATTAGCATTCTTGATAGTACTTAGCCGGTGTGCTATGATAATTAGTGTATATGTCCCTTGCAGTGCATCGATATTCTCTTTGATCTGATTCTCAGTATTTGAATCCAACGATGAAGTAGCTTCGTCTAAAATAATTATTTCGACATTTTTGTACAATTCTCTTGCGATTGCTACTCTTTGTTTTTGACCACCACTGAGTATCACTCCTTTTTCACCCAATATGGTGTCTTCTTTCATAGGATAAGAGCGCATGAGTTGATCCAGTAATGCGATATATATTGCATTTTGGAATTTTTTTAAATTCTCTCTATTTTTTTCGGCCCATAAAGTTACATTATTGAAAAGACTGTCATTGAATATTACCGGATCCTGGCTTACATAACCTATTTGGCTTCGAAAGTTTGACAGGCTAAAGGATGAAACTTCTGTGTCGTCTATCCTGAGCTTACCAGTAGTGGGTGGGATCAGGCCATTCAGTACATTGATTAGTGTTGTTTTCCCTGCGCCACTTTGCCCTACTATCCCTATTGTCTTATTTTTAGGTACATTTAAATTTATGTCATTCAATATTAATTTGTCTTTTAGCTTGAGGCTAATTTTTTGCAAATGAAAATTTTGCGAGAATGTAAAAACCTTCCCAGCTAAATCAAGTTCCTTGTTTTGTTCCAATTCAGATTCTAATTGCAGGACATTCTCCAGACTTGCCTTATATGAATTAAATTGTTGTAAATTATTTTGTGCCAAAATGATAAAATTCAGTGTGCGATAAAAAAGTGCCAGACTGAGTAAAGCAAGTAAAGAGATAGTATGATTGATTGCACTATAGATAATTAAAATCAAACTTAATAATATTAGCAGAATCGGCTCTCTGAGTGATCCGGATAAGGTTGAGCCTTTGAGGATATTGAAATTGCTTGTCTCAGCATCATCAATATATTTTTTAATTTTTTCAGATAAGATAGGAAATGAATTTGTCGCCTTCAGGTATTTAAAATTGTTTAGTA
>CAZGKN010000010.1:8591-14827 GCA_964525915.1 uncultured Saprospiraceae bacterium
ATTCCTACCGTAAGGAATTTTCAATTTACGTTTTAATCTACTAAAATATTTTTTAACGGGCGAGTAAAATAGCAGGAAAATCGCTGCAAAAATTAAGATTATTAGTGATATCTGATAATTTACTGTAAATGAGATCAGCAGATAGACTATTGCCATGGTGAGATACTGAGAACCTGCCAAAAAGTATCTTAAGGCATTGTTCATTTTAGTTATTTCTGTAGTACAAACATTGTGTATTCTCCCAAAGTCCATATCAGTAAAAGCGATATAGCTGACACGCTCGAGTTTTGTTATCAGGGTGATCCGCTGATCACGTATCATACCGGTTGTGTTTTTAGCATGGAGAATTTGCAGGAAATAAAACAAAATAGATTTTACTATAAAAGCGACGAGTCCAATTATAAATAACTGTCTTACTGAGTCTATCTGTATTCCCATCCGTGATAGAGAATGGGTTATACTATTATTTACATAACTTGTTTGTGAAGCTGGTGTATCAAAGATGTATTGGGCTATACTAATGAAGAATCCGATACCTATACTATCCAGTATAGATACCATAATAGAAAGTAACAAAGTAAAAATCAGGTTAACTCCCAGAAGTCGATAAAATAGTTTAAAATAATAGAGCTTCATCTTATCGGGAGATAATAATTATTTCAGATGATCTTCGAAATAATCGATTATTTTCCGGATCAGATGGATTCTGTCTTTGCCCAGCACATTGTGTTCATGTCCCGGATACACAAAATAATCCAATTGTTTGCCTTTGTCCACACAGGCTTTCAGATAATTCAAAGTGTGCTGCCACAGTACTACAGGGTCAGATGTGCCATGGATTAAAAGCATTGGTCCGTTCAGGTTGTCGATGTAATTGTCCAGCCTGGCTTTATTATAGCCTTCCGGATTTTCCTGCGGTGTATCCATGTAACGCTCGGTGTACATGATCTCATATAATCGCCAGTCAGTAACCGGTCCGCCGGCTACGGCAGCAGCGAATTTCCCGGGCTCTCTCGTCATCAGACTCATGGTCATGAAACCACCGAAGCTCCAGCCATGCACGCCAATTTTCTTATTATCGACCCAGGGTTGCGATGCTAAGTAATCATATCCGACCATCTGATCTTTTATCTCTGTGTCACCCAGATGCCGGAAAGTCACATTTTCAAACTTCAACCCACGGTTTGACGATCCTCTGTTGTCTAAGGTGAATATAATAAAACCTTGATTGGCCATATAAGGCATCCACATCGGCGCCTGTGCTAATCTGGTATTGGTCAGCATCTGGGCATGTGGCCCGCCATATACATAGATGACCGCCGGATATTTCTTATGCGGATCGAAATCATAGGGAAAAATAGTCCGTGTGTATAAGCGGGTGCCGTCATCAGCCCTTAAAGTATCGATTTCGATTTTACCGATGTTCACATTGGCCAATGGATCAATACTCTGAAATAAAGTGTGGCTTTTTCCGGATTTACTATTTGTCACAGTGTAAATCATTGGCTGTTGCAATGAGATATGTTGATCGGCGATATATTTTCCGTCATAAGAGACAGATGCACTGTGCTGGCCTGCGCCCCTGGTGAGTTGACTTACTTTGCCGGTGCTCAACTCTGACTTATACAATTGTTTGTCTATCGCATCCGGTGCAATCGCAGTGAAATATACAAACTTTGATTTATTGTCAAATCCGTTTATTTCTGTCACTTCGAGATTCATGCTCAATGCCCTTAAAAGCGCTCCCTGTGAATTATACAGATACAATGTATTCCAGCCATCCCGCTTACTCTGTGCGATGAACCAGTCATCATGCAGGGGCACAAAGGTGAATGGTACCAGGGGCTCTGTATATTTTTCACTACGTTCTTCGTAGAGTGTTTTGATCAGATTTCCTGTAGAGACATCGTAAGCATTCATACGAGTATGATTTTGGCCGCGATTTATCTCAGCGATATAAACTGTTTTACTGTCCGGGTTCCAACAAATATTGGTCAAATAGTGCTCCGGGTCACCGTCTGTATTCATGTATCGTATGCTGCTGTCCTGACGATTATACACACCCAGTGTGACATGATGGCTCTTTGCTCCGGCTACAGGATAGTATATATATCGAACTGTCGCCGGTGTATCCTGAAGCTGATAAATCGGATAGCGCGTTACCATACTCTGATCCATGCGATAGAATGCCAGATACTGACCATCCGGACTCCAAAACATACCTTTATTGATACCAAACTCATCCCGATGCACGCTCTCACCATAGACAATGCTGTCAGAGCCCTGTGCTACCATTGCTTTCCTGCCATCCGGATTGAGCACCCAGAGCGCATTGTCCTTAGTGTAGGAAATTGCACCGGAAGCCGGGCTAACTTCGATACTTTTATAAGCGGAAGGATAATCTAATGAATCCAGTACGGCGCCATTACTCAGGTTCAGCGTATAACTTTTACCTTTATATTGTAATTTCATTTTATTACCTGCGCTGACAATAAATGCCGGGATTGCTTTTATATTGGCTCCTTCCTTAGCTCCCACATATCGGTTGAACCCAGCCACGATGTCCACAGAATCCAACTTGTTTTTTTGAGGATTGTAAGCATAGAGCCAATTATTTTGCTTTGTGAAATACAATGTGTTCTGATCGGCGGACCATTGCAGATTCGACAATGAAGTGGGCCTGTATTTACTAAAGCCATAGTACACCGCGTCGTCGAGAGTGAGGGTTTGTTTTTGTGCTGTTAAATATTGAGGTAGTATAAACAGAATTAATATGAGGAATCTCGGCATCTTTTTTTTGACCAAAAGTACGATATATCCCTTTATTTCCAAATGATAGACTCAGGCAAGACACTGATCTTAAGGATTACACTTATCTTTTGTCGTATATCTTTAATCATAAATAGTTTATAAAAAATTTGGTTATCAATTAGTTCAATGTTTAATTTTCGGGTTTCGTAATTTGATTTATACTAAAATGACTTTGACTTGACTATTTGTATATTTTTAGCCCGTAAGTTAAAAATCCAACGGGCTGAAAAGATGCAAGGGTTAAAGGCAGGCAAGTGGTCAAATCATTTAATGATTATTATAACTTCATTCTAAGGTTGCATTATAAACGTTCATGAAACATTTCTTAATAACAAGATTTAATTTAAAGGATAATTTTTGGAATACAGACAGAAGCGGTTCTGAAGTTTTGACAAACGAATGGTTAGATAATAGGATTAAATTATTCGCTAAATATTGTTTACCTTCTGTATTAAATCAGACCAATAAAAACTTTTATTGGTTAATATTTTTTAACAGTGATACACCCATCTTTTATAAAAATGAAATAGATAAACTTATTTCTGGATTTGATTATATATACCCATATTTTATTGATGGGATGAATGCATTAATTGGATCGTTGAAAAATATTATAGATGAAAAAATAGAAGAAGAAGATAAGTTTATTATAACATCAAGATTAGATAATGATGATATAATTCACAAAGATTTTATTGAGATAATTCAAAAAAATGCTATTTGGAGGAATACCACTATTATTGATCTTTGTAATGGGTATCAATTGGATATTTCTAATAACTATTTTGATTGCAGGAAATATAATTCGAAATTAAATCCGTTTATTAGCATTGTGGAAGATTCCAAAGATTTTAGGACAATTTTTGATAAAAAACATAATGACTGGAATGATGCAGAATGAATAATAGAAATAAACGATATTGCTTTATGGATCCAATTAATCCACAAAAGAAATAAATTGAATGAACCTAAAGTAAATCTCCCTTTAATGCGAAAGATAAATTATAATAATTTTAATCTAAATATTGAGCTTAAAAGGAGGTGTTATTTCTACATGCTTGCAAATAATATAAAATTGAAAATTATTAACTTTAAGAATAGGGTTATTAAGCCTTAGCTGTCTTATTGAAAGCACAATCAGAGCAGAACAGATTGCACTTTATTATTCATGAAAGTTTAGTTACTTTTATTACCTGATGATAACCAGTTTACCCCAATCGCCATCAAAGAACGTTTTTGACTTGTCAGATAATTCATACTCATCATATTTTGTCTTGGATTGGTTCTTCATGATTAAGCGGTACAGGTAAATGCCATTGGCTAATTTATCACCAAACTGATCAGTGCCGTCCCAGACATAATCTGTCATGTGTTTGCCGATTTTAAGCGGGCCTAACTCAGCTTGCGTTATTTCCCTGACTATCTTGCCACTGACTGTCATGATTTGTATTTTATAATAAGTCGGCAATTCATCACCGGTGAGCGTATATACGAAGCGGGTAGCGGTGGAGAAAGGATTTGGATAATTGAATATTTTTGAAACTGATTCTTTTAGAATTATTTTGAATTTACGTGAATAATTATAACCACCGGCCAGATTTCCTGAGGCATCCTTTGCTCTGACTTCCAGCGTATAATCACCTTCCTGTGTAAAATCAGGTCTGTATTCAATAGTAGCCTGATTCTTGACATTCAGTTTGTCCGGATCTGCAGGTATAAATGTGATGGCTTGGTTAGTAGCATTGATGTGCGCGATGGAATCATTTGGGTAAGTGAGGATTAACTCAAATATTGAACTGTCATTCAGGGCAAAATATTTATTCTCATCCCGGATATTTATTTTTATTAGTGGTTTCGATGAAATAATATCACCATCAAAAATATGCTCACCATCATAGGTGACATCCAGTAGTGGGTTTTCATTGTCATTATGGATGTACAGATTTCTCGCCCAGACATTGTTGATATGTGTCAATTCCGCTTGGTCATTTGCCGGGTTGAGGTCAACAATGAGTTGCGCCGGACCATCGAAGGCGCGTGTGTCTAAATCAAGTGTATAGAAGTCACTGGCATCGCGTCTGAGGACGCCATAGCGTTTGGTCTCGCGCCATTGTTCATTGGTGTGATAGCGTAAGGTATAGGAGACTAACATACTATCCATGTCATAGCGACCGATATTGGCACTTTGCACCTGCAGGCTTAATTTCTCACCCCTTTGGAATGTATCTTTATTAATTTGGGAACTGCTTGTAACTATTGTTGCTTCCGGCAGTTCTTTTGCATAAATTTTTAAATAATCCAGTGAGTCTAGTTTACCTCTGTAATTTGCATTATCGAGGAAAGACATATTTACTTTTATTATAGGATAAGATTTTGCATCAATGTCAGAAATGTCAAAAGAGATTAATTCATGTTTATTTCTGACACGGAAGATTTTAACAATATTTTGTCCAGAGACTAATTGAGAAATACCTTCTATCCTGATATCAACAGAATCAGCAGTTACATTAGGTTGGCCTAATAAAAATTCAATTTTATCCCATTGTTTACTTGGGCCGAATGTTTGCTCGGTTGTCCCTTGATTGGCATTTGTTTTGAAGCTATAGTTGATGGTATGCTCCTGATAATCATTGCTTAGTAATTCTTTTTGTACGCCATACCGCTTATCTATCAGGATTGAGTAAGGGAGGCCTTGTGTGCCAACATCTCTGGCTCGGGTGGCACCATATTTTTCTAAAATATTGAAAATATTTCTTCCATTATTAAAGATAGAATCCTGTGCCCAATCCTGAATATCTATATCCAGCGAATCTTTTTTATTGACAGTTGCGAAAAAGAATGCGTCTTCCGGCCCTACAATGTTCTCAATGAAATTTACAAGATTGATTCTACTCTCACGTACCTGAGGATTGAAATATAAAAAATAAAAGCCACGACTATCTGTTATCTTATTACTGCCATAACCTTCAAAGCCAGCAGGAAAATACACAAATGCTGAATCTTTCAGATACCAGATTACAATTAAACCGCTGCCAGGATGCGGGTTTAAATATTTATTTGTTTGCATACCTGCTTGAAGTATATTATCTCTCGACCCACCCAGATAATTGATATTTTCTGGTGAAGTCAGGCCATTGGTATAGATAAAGGACAAATCTCTTTTTCCGAACTTCAGATTGTTTCCGGGGCCATCAGCCGTAATAAATTTATTAGTATTGAGGCGATATTGGCCATTGTGATGTTGAAGATATCCTTCACCACCGGGGATATAGGTGAAGTTACTCACCGCACTATTATAAGGTTTCTCCGGCGATAAGCTGTCGCGCTCTACCTTCCAGTAGTATGCTACATTTTCTATCAATGCGACATCCGGTGACCATACCAGGTGCCCGCTATGGCTCTGTATCTCTTGTGTATAGCGGCTG
>CAZGKN010000010.1:14837-32860 GCA_964525915.1 uncultured Saprospiraceae bacterium
GGCTGGGTGAGTTGAACAGATCTGTGGTGTCCAGCGTCCAGCGATAGGTATAAATGGCATCATCCAGTTCACTTGAAAATGCATAAAGGTTAACTTTATTGCTATCCACAATTGAAAATATACCGGGATAAATGGCTTTTATTTGTGAAGTTTTGACAAAAAAGGAAAAACCTAAGTTGCCCTGTGCATCTCTGTACTCATTATTTGCCTCCGCATTGGGTAGTATTTGCTCGGCAATTTTACCAAATGGATCAACTTTTAAATAGACTTTATTTATTCCACCCGCATTTTGAGCCAAAGGAAAAGTAACTGTGAGCTTGTTTACCGTCTGCGGATGATAGATTTTTGATATCAGGCTATCGATTGTTTTACCACCGGCATCCTGATAATATACCGCATAGTCCAGTGAATCAATAGCAGTATTTGAGCCCAGGTTTTCAATGTTGAATGAAATCGAAAACTCCTTGTCCTGTGTGCTGACAATCGCAGGATTTAATTTTGGTGAAGCCGGATCAATTCTGTAATCGGGACCGGGTAGCGGAGTGAAAGAAATAGCCGGATCACCGGTATAGACTTGTTGAAATGCTTCCTTACTGGTGTTGACATTTGAATTGCTAAATGCCTGCTGCATCATTTGACCCATGGTCTTACCATACAAATCTCCACCCAATAGATTATAGAAATTCTGGCCTAATACACCCAACTGCCCAATCGTGGATTTACCGGCACTTCCGATCACTGCTATATATCCCCTGTCCTCGAAATCGGTTCCGGTCAACACACGCTCTGAGACACATTCCTGCACTGCATGTATATTTCCGGCGTTACAACCGCGTATAATCAGAAAAGGAAATTTTGCCGAATTGGCATATTGATTAGGCCGCTCCAACTGGATTGCCAGGTCGATGATAGAGCCATGTCCGAAGTAATCAACGATGGATGCGCCTTTATTCACGTTGGCAAAAAACTCATCAACGATCGGTCCGATAGGATCTGTGGTTGATTTTTGGTAAAATGAAGTATAGGCAGAAAAGGTATTGGTACTGATAGTATTGGAAGTAGATCTCTGGAAGCTATTGATACTGGCCTGATCCGACTGTCCGGGTTGGCCACCATTGACATAAATGATTTTCTTCATCCATGCGTTTTCTTCAGATGTATTTCCTGCTTTGAATGCCTGATCTCTGGCTTTTAGTTTAGTGAGATACAACTGCAGTTGATCTGTCGTCTTATAGGGTAATCGCCCGATGGCTGCGACCATATTCAGGTGATCATAATCTTCGGAAGCCAGCATGTTATCAGAGCCCAGATCACCTATCGTGGGTAGTGAAAACCCATTAGTGATCGCTGTTTGCAGCCCACCAGCAAAGCGGACTTCATTGTATGGGAAGGCTTTACCTATCAGCAGATAGAATTGCTGTACCGTACTTTTCTGATGCTGGAAATTGATAAAATTTTTAATCGCTATGGGATTGTATGTCTGGCCATAAGCAAAGCTTTCATATAGCTCTTCTATGGCTATTATCCCACTCTGATGTCCACCCCCATCCGGTGAACTGCGATAGGCCGCATAGTCATCAAGTACGGATGCGCCCGGACTATTGAGTAATTTATGTGAAGTAATAATCGTAAAATCCGGTGACCAGTTCTGCCAACTTTTTAAATTGCGTTTTTCTGCAGTGGATACGATGGTGATGAGTTCATCGGATGTGAGCGTTAGTTTTGTGCCACTTAAGACGCCTGGTACGCGGAATACGACATCATTACCGATGATAATACCTTTGATTTGCCATTTGCCCAATGAATCGGTAAGGTAAGGATTCGAAAAACTTCCGGAATTCTGGTGAAAGATGAGATAAGTATCCGCATTGGGGTTTTGTACATAAAAGGTAATAGGTGATTTATCCGTCAAATCGGTCGAGCGGGGATAGTTCGCCCGGATATAGCCGATGTAAAACAGATCCTTATTGTGGCCGGGTAGGAATTCAAGTTGATTGGTCGCCTTGAGTATATGTGAATTGTCACTCAATGTTGTATTCACGAACAATTGTGCCGCACTGTTGCTATAAATGGTATCAATTAATTGCCCATTCAATTTTACTTGATTATCATGGCCCAGATTAATCCCATAGTTGCCAATATTCGTCGTACCCTTAAAACTGAATCTGCCTGGAATGGAAGAATTAGGGTCGATCCCCGGTAAATTAAAACTAATCGTCTGATTGGCAGTCGCATTTACCAATCCCTTGCCAGGAATAAATTTTGAGTTCTCGAGTGCGAAATCCCCGGCACTACTACTCAGGTAATCATACATGTCCATCACCTTGGTATCAAATGAAAAGATTGCCTCGGCAATGATATTGGTTTCAGGTGCGGGTGCTGATGTCGTATCATTCATAACCTCTGCAGTCCGGGCTCCATTGGTTTGCGGATCGATATAAATATAATAAACAGCCGTATCAGAATACAGGCTGGCTGCGGGGTTTGATATATCCGCGCTTCCTTTGGGAAAGAGATAGGCATCGATCTCACTCCTGGTTTTATATCCTCTGAAAACGAGGTAATCAGCATCATTCCAGGCTCCGTCATTACTTACCCGGATGGGAATTTCTGTTCCATTGTGGTAAACCCGGATTTTATCACCGCTGATTGTACCTTGAAAACCTGCCTGTCTGAGTGTCTGAAAATTTATACTATAAATGCCATCTTTTGTGATTTTTACTTTGTAATAATCAGCGCCATCAGTGATCCATTCATTGCCGTACAATGTAGTATCTCCCAGTCGCATCTGCGCTGAAACACTACCTATTGCTAAAAATGTGAATAGAAGTATGTGGAATGATATTCGCATTTCAAATTTTGTAAAAACTTTTCAATGTTACAATATTAAGACATATTGGTATGATAAAGTAAATACTTAAGATTTAATTCTGATTTTTATGTTGCCCATTTTAAAATGTATCACAACATGTTAATCTCTCTTACAACTATTATCAATACTTATTACATTCGCTGAACCAAATAATTCAGTTAACCGGACAGATGTGGTTTGCCTTCGTACTAATGCTAATTTTACTGATCCAATCCCTGTTTTGGTTTTGGCTATGGTATGGGATTAGTTATCGACGGCAGAATCTGATCCACCCTGATTCTGTGGCTGATCTTCCGTCAGTGTCGATTATCATCTGTGCACACAATGAAGCGGATAATCTGCGCAGATATTTGCCCGCGATCCTGGAGCAGCAGCCCGGACCACTCGAAGTAATCGTAGTGAATGATCACAGTACAGATGAGACCTTAGCTGTACTGGCATCGCTACAGGAGCGTTATGCGCATCTCAGGATCATTGAATCAACACAAGAACCGCATAGTGGGAAAAAAGGCTTGTTGGAACAGGGAATAAAAGCTGCTACGGGTGAGGTTATATTGCTTACGGATGCAGACTGTGATCCCGCTTCATCCAGTTGGTTAAAATGGATGTGCAGTGGTTTTTCTGATAAGAATTTGCTTATCGGGGGCTGCAGTCCGTACATTTTTGAACCGGGATGGATTAATACGCTTACTCGCTTTGAGAATTTTGTTACAGCGATCCAATATCTGGGATTTGCGACCAATGGCCTGCCTTATATGGCTGTAGGAAGGAATATGGCTTACGTCCGGAAACTGATTGAGCAGATGGGTTATTTCTCAGCGCATACACAATACCGGTCAGGTGATGATGATCTTACGGTGCAACAAGCTTTAAAACAAACAAAGATTGCCTATTGTATTCATCCGGATAGTTTTGTGTACACAAAAGCACCTGCGAGTTTGCACGCATTTTTTAGGCAAAAAATCCGGCATTTATCTGTTGGTGTGGCTTATCCGAGAAAAATTCTGATTCGATTAAGTGCGTTTATTCTGAGTTGGCTATTCTTTTATCCGGCATTTTTATGCTTGTTTTTTTATGGTTTTCCAATTGTAGCAACTCAATTGTTAATTTTAAGGTGGATTGTAGCAGCGTTGGCATATAACGACTATCGGCAAACATTAAAACAGCGATTTAATTTTCTGCAAATAATAGTACTTGATTTTGTATTTCCCTGGTTAATGGTTTTATTTTCGTTGTTCAGTTTATCGAGAAGAAATCCACAATGGAAATAATCCAGAAATATTTTCCCGCATTAAGTGAGGTACAACAAGTGCAATTTGCACAATTATTACCACTATACACCGAATGGAATACCCGGATCAATGTTATCTCCCGGAAGGATATTGAACATCTTTACCTGCATCATGTATTACATAGTTTGGCGATTGCAAAGTTTGTGGAGTTCAAACCAGGGGCCTCGGTGATGGATCTCGGCGCCGGAGGCGGTTTCCCGGGTATTCCGCTGGCGATACTTTTTCCCGAGACCCGGTTTCTATTGGTCGATAGTGTGGGAAAGAAGTTGAAAGTTGCGGAAGATATTGCAACACAGATTGGACTGACCAATGTAGGTGTACAGTGGGCAAGGGCCGAGGAGTTGAAGGAGGAGTTTGATTTTGTAGTCACCCGGGCGGTAGCTTCGGTGGAATTATTGGCCCGATGGGCAATGCCACGCTTGAAATCGGTGCATATCCATACTATTCCGAATGGCATCATCGCACTCAAAGGCCTTCCATATCGGGAAGAAGTAAAGGCATTGCGGAGAGGGGATTATTATGAAGCTATTCCTGTCCTGCGCTATTTCAAAGAAGACTATTTTGAAGAAAAGTATTTGCTCTATATTCAAAGCAGAAAATAGCAGAATGGAAGGCAGGCTACAAGTAAAATCTGTATTGGAGGAATTCCTCGGTGAGTCAATACACACTTGTGACCCAGTCAGAGGCGGCGATATTCATGCGGCTTACCGGATTCGTACCGGCCGGAATACGTATTTTTTAAAAACAAACGAAAGCAAGTATGTTGCAATCCTGAAAGCAGAAACGGATTCACTGAATACCCTTCGCATGGCATTTCAGGGCGTGTGTCCTGAGGTTTTCCTCTGTGGTAGTACGGAATCAAGCGCTTTTTTATTGATGGAGTGGCTGGAATCATCGATTGCCGGAGAGCGGGATTGGTTGCAATTTGGCCGCCAATTGGCCCGGATGCATGGGGTTCAGCAGAGTTATTTTGGTTTTAGTGAAGATAATTATATCGGAATATTGGCACAATCAAATAAACCCTGTAATTCCTGGACCGAGTTCTTCATACAGCAGCGAATAATGCCCCAATTGATTTCATTGATAAATGCTAAAAAAGCCCCGTCCAGTACGTTGCTACTGGTGGATTCTTTAGCACAAAAAATGGAGCAACTATTTTCGGATGAACCACCGGCATTATTACACGGTGATCTGTGGAGCGGTAATTGCATGCACACTGATTTGGGTTTTGCCCTCTTTGATCCCGCTATCTATTATGGGCACAGAGAAATGGATATTGCGATGACGCTTTTATTTGGCGGATTCCCTGACTTATTTTATACTGGTTATGCAGAAATTAATCCTTTGGAAGCGGGATGGAAGAAAAGAGTCAGTCTGTGTCAATTGTATCCAATTTTGGTTCATGCCAACTTATTTGGCGGACCATATATAAATAGATCGCTCGAGATTTTGGCCGAATGGACTTGCTAAAAATAGAGCCAGTGCCAGTGCGCATTTCCCTGTGAAGTGACTTCCAGCGTAGGCAGAGGCAATTTAATCATATTGAGACCGAAGAATAAGGCTTTCACCCAGGGAGATCGGGTGCGGATACGGGTCCAGTCGATATCCGGTGAGATGAGAAACTGCCTGTACCGGGGATATTGGGCCGGATTCAGGACATATTTTTTGCTTTGATATTCCCATTCATTTGTGAAGCCACCAAACATATTTTCTGCGCTATAGCCTAGAGATATATTGAGCCAGCGTGGCAACCAGCTTGGTCGTTCCGGACAGAATGAGGCAATATTAAAACTAATCCAGTTAGTCTGTGCATTATAATCTTTCAGCAACGACGACAGCACAGAGTTGCCAAACAGATCATTGGTTCTGCGGTTTAGTAGATCAGGTTCTTCGCCAGGATAAATTGAGCTGACAAGCAGAGCCGGATAAGTTCTGAAATCAGACGAGACTTTAAATGTAATTTTTTGTTCGCCCCAGATTTTCTGTTGTGCAGCGAATGCACCTACACCGATGAAATTGGCTGTGATATCGCCCCATGAAAAACCCCATTTCGCTGAGAAAGCATCAAATACTTCAATGCTGGTTTGCATCAATAAGCCTGTGCCGGCTGCATACCAGATTGCTTTTTCATCCCGGAGACCTGTCCACCTGAGTAAACCATAAGCAGCGCGGGATTCAGTGTATCCTGAATAAATATGACCCGCTTTATCCATCTGGAGCCATTCGCCATTGTCATTGAACCAGTGAAAACCAGTCTGGGTTGATTTGCTATACCACTGATTATATAAGATAGCCATTCCACCGGTATAAACAGCGGCACCGGTAATGCCCAATGCCAGAACTCTGCCTTTTTTTACACTATCGGGGAAAATAGTGGTGTTTTGTGCAAAAGTAAGATGTGACACTGCTACACAAATCAGGGATATCAAAAGCGAATTTTTGATGTGGAGATTATTTACTACCTTAGCTAAGTCCTTATTGAACCACAACTGAAGAAAATTAAAATTTTACATTTAATCCGATAAAGCTAATTATTTTTATCTTTACCAAACTGATGTTTTATTTTATATTGAAATCAATAAAATTGAGTCTATGTTGAGAATTTGTACAGTCGTACAACTTTTTCTATTTTTTATGTCAGGTTTACAGGCGCAGGATGTGCATTTCACACGTTTTTATGATGCTCCGCTGACATTGAACCCAGCAAAAAGCGGCGATTATCTCGGTACATTCAGGTTGGGTGGCATCATCCGGGACCAGAATTATAATTATTCACATCTCTTCGTCACGCCATCCGTGTATCTGGATGCACCGATCATAAAGGGTTTCCGGGCTACTCACTGGGTAGGAGCCGGACTTACCTACCTGCAGGATCAGGCAGGAAAAGCGGGGTTAAAGAACAGTGATTTTCAGCTCAGTGCTGCCTATCATATCGGTCTGGATAAGAAAATGCAATCCTCGATCGCTATTGGTGCCAGTTATGGTATAGCTGCGCGATCCGTTTCAGATAAGTCAAAGCTGATTTTTGGAGAATTTTTTACCAATGGAACCAATGCTGATCTGGAGAATATCACTGATGAGAAAGTCCAGTATAAGAATGTAAATGCCGGCGTACAATACACCAGGTTGATCGCTGAGTCCGGTCAGATGCAGTTGGGATTCTCACTGAATCATATCAACCGGCCACGTGTAGGTGTGTTGCAGGCTGCCGGATTTCGTTTGCCGATGCGTTTTAACATTTACGGAACGGCTGATTTCCCATTCAATGATAAGATTGATATCTTACCTGCCATTTATTTCAGTAGCATGGCGGGTCAGCGTGATCTCGCAGTACAGGCTATGGGTGGATTGAAAATGAACCCATTGAAGAATGAACGAATTACAGCAGGATTAGGTTTCCGCGCAGGGGATGCACTCCAGATACTGGCAGGTTATGAAGTGAAGACACTGAAAGTCGGTCTGGCTTATGATGTGACACTGAATCCGATTCGACCTTCCTGTGGATTTGAGATTTCAGTCAGTAATATCTTCATGTTGTATAAGAAGCCGAAGGATAATCCGGTGATTTTATGCCCCAGATTATAATGATAATTCAATCGAAGTATATAAAGTAAAATTAAAAGATGAAGAATATAGCCATCGCTATTTTTATAAATATATTACTATATGGAGCTGCAAATGCTCAACCACTGACTACTATCCCTTATCAGGCGCATCTGTCAAAAGCACAGGAATACGCTGATGAGGGCAACTATGCCAGTCAGATCGAAGAACTCGAAGAAGCGTATAAGCAAAAGCGGGATCGCTCCTTACTTCCGATCATGGCGGATCTTTATTTCCGCCTCAGGGATTATGCCAAAGCTGAGAATTATTATAGGCGAATAGTGAATCGGGATAAGGAAGGAACAAATGTCGAAGCATTGTTCAAATTAGGCCAAATGGCTAAAATGAATGGTAATTATACCGATGCTGCTGCTACCCTGGATAGTGTCATTCAGAAAAATGTGGAACCCTGGTCATCACATGCCAAGTTGGAACTGGATGGTATCCGTATGGTGCGACAACAGGATTCTATCCCGGATCTTACTGTATTTACGGCCGGTAGCAAGGTCAATGGTCGTAGCGGCGAATACAGCCCGGTACTCTATGATGGTTCACTGTATTTTACATCCAATAGTAAAGAAAGTAAAGAAGAACCCGGCGACGCCTATCCGGTCAAGGTAATGAAATCTGTCAGGAATGGCGAAAGTTGGGATAAACCCACTGAGACTGCGGCACAGGTGAATAATTCATCGCCGGTGATTGGCAATATCAGTATAGATAAAGCGGCTGGTATAATGTATCTGACTAAGGTCAGACTCAAAGGTGAAGATGTGGTGGAGAGCCAGATTTATTATTCGAAAGGTGATGGGGACACCTGGTCTGATCCACTGAAAGTAGAAGGTTTGTTTGATTCGGCTATCGTAAAGAATCCGATGCCGGGTGAACTCTATGGTGATAAAGTCCTTTTCTTCTCCTCCAACGCATCGGGAGGCAAGGGAGGATTTGATTTGTATTATGCTAAAATGCTGGGCGAAGGTAAGTTTGATGCGCCGGTCAATCTGGGCGACCAATTGAACACCCAATACGATGAGATCACACCTTTCTATGACAATGGAATGTTAGTATTTAGTAGCAATGGTCATCCTTCACGTGGTGGCTTTGACCTGTTTGTAACATTCTGGAATGGAAGTACCTGGTCACCGGTTACGAATCTGGGCCCCGGATATAACAGTTACGCAGATGATATGTATTATACGGTCAGTGCAGATGGATACAGTGGATTTCTGGTATCTAACAGAGAGGGCACTATGTCTTACCGCAGTAAGACCTGTTGCGATGATTTGTTTGAGTTCAATATTCGTAAACCGGAAATTTCTGCTGACATCTTCGTAGTGGATCTGAATAAACCACTGCGTGGAAGTACGTTTACCATTATGGATGAATCTAATCCAGGCGCAGCTACCACTGAGAATGACGAAAAAGCATATCGATATACTTATACTTTAGAAATGGATAAGTCCTATAAAGTAAATGTATCAAAGTTGGGCTATTTCCCGGATTCAATTATGATACATACAGGTGGAATAGTAAAGGATAGTACACTGGTGTATAAGATCGAGCTAAAACCAAAACCTGAAGTACAAGTAATTAGTATCAATCAACCTATACGACTGAATAATATTTACTACGATTATAATGATGCAAAAATTATCAAAGAGTCTGAAGATGACCTGAATTATCTAAAGACAATCATGGACGATAATCCGACCATCGTGATCGAACTATCCTCACACACCGACTCTCGGGGAAGTGATGACTATAACCTGAAACTGTCGCAGCGCAGGGCAGATGCAGCCCGGGATTATCTGATCAAGAAAGGCGTCGCTCCGGATAGGATAGTGGCTAAAGGCTATGGTGAGACTCAGCTCCTGAACAAATGTGCCAATGGCGTAGATTGTACGGATGAAGAACATCGGCTAAATCGAAGGACAGAATTTAAAATTATTTCAGGTCAGACCTCTATTGAGATCAAGAAACAAGTAACTAAAGAAAGAGGCCAGGTAATCAAAACTGAAATTATTAAAGGAAAATAAGTTATTCATCCGGCGATAGAGTATAATTCAAATCTCCAAAGCTGTGATGGTAAGCTGATTTCAGAATCTGCCAATGTATGATTTACATCTATCATCAGTCCCCGTTGCTTGCCAATGGACTTCTTTATAGTCTCAGGCAAAGTGCGCATTTTGCAGATGCTACGTTAGAATGTATCAGGAATTGGCAGGATGTTATCAGTCAAATTACAGCGGCACAAATGGTCATCTGTGGCAAGCCAGCCACTGAGAATGAAGATATTATCCGGCATTTCAAAGAATTGAGGACTGCAAACCAGGAGGTGTATATATTGTATGTAGTAAATTGGGTAGATCCTAAGTTTATTAAAAAACTCTTCTCGCTGCAGTTGATAGATGGTGTGGTCAATCAGGCATCGGAGGTAGCCTATTTTATTCATGCTGTCAGAGAAGTGTTGGACCATCAGGTATTTATTGATGAAACTATCGACCTGAAGAAATCGCAACAAGAAAATTGGGAAAAGACACTTGCGCCTCAGGAGCAAATGCTGATCAATTCATTGACGCTGCGGGAAAAGGAAATTATGCACTTAGTCGTACAGGGAAAGTCGAGCACAGAGATCAGTGAACAGTTATTCCTGTCACCATTTACAGTAAAAACTCACCGGAAAAATATATTGCATAAGTTGGGCGCTGGGAATACATTCGAGCTGATTAACTTTTTGCAATCGATAAATTATTCTCAACTTAATCTCACTTCAGAATAGTAAATGAAGTTCTGTGGTGTGGCGTCAAGCCGTGCTTAGCGCAGGCCTCCCGATGTTTACGAGTCAGATACCCCTTATTATCTCCCCAGCCATACACCGGGTAATCTTCATGAAGGCTGATCATTAGTCTGTCCCGATAAGTTTTTGCCAGAACCGAAGCAGCTGCGATGGAGGCAATTTTCCCATCGCCACCGATGATTGTATGGTAATTAATATGTCTCTCAGTACGAAAACGATTGCCATCGATCAGAAACCGCTGTACCGGTAAATTCAATTCATCTATCGCGCGATGCATAGCCAGAAACGTTGCCTGCAGGATATTTATCGCGTCGATTTCTTCAACGTCTGCAACACCTATGCCATAACTAATGGCATTTTCTTTGATTATGTCTTCCATGATTAAACGTTGACTGGCATTCATTTTTTTTGAATCATTCAACAGCGGATGATGGAAGTCCGACGATAATATTACTGCCGCAGCCACTACCGGTCCGGCACCACAGCCTCTGCCAGCTTCATCGATCCCACATTCAATCAGTCCATCATCAAAATAGGGATGGATGAGATTTTTAAGCGATTGTATCTGTTTAGTCACGGGCATTTTAATATCTTAGCCTGCTAAAGCAACAAATGTAGGATGCAGGAGCTAATTAATCAAATCAATATTGCCTGGGAGGATAGAGCACAACTCAGCAGTGAAAGTGTCAGAAACTCGATCAGAGAGGTAATTGAATTACTGGATAAGGGGAAGATACGTGTCGCTGAGCCTACCACTGATGGCTGGCAGGTGAATGACTGGGTGAAGAAAGCTGTGATCATGTATTTTCCGATCTCGGAAATGGAAACAATCGAAGTGGGACCTTTTGAGTTTCACGATAAAATCCCGCTGAAGCATTCGTATAAAGAACAAGGTGTACGGGTAGTGCCACACGCCATTGCCCGCTACGGTGCTTTTCTGGAGAAGGGTGTCATTATGATGCCCTCGTATGTCAATATCGGTGCCTGGGTAGGTAGCGGTACTATGGTGGATACCTGGGCTACAGTAGGTTCCTGTGCACAGATCGGGCAAAATGTGCATCTGAGTGGGGGCGTAGGCATTGGTGGAGTGCTTGAGCCGGTACAAGCAGCACCGGTCATCATAGAAGATAATTGCTTCATCGGTTCCCGCTGCATTGTGGTCGAAGGGGTGCACATCGAATCGGAAGCAGTGTTGGGAGCCAATGTAGTTTTAACTCAGAGTACTTACATCATCGACGTCACAGGTAGTGAACCGGTGAGGTATAAGGGCAGAGTGCCTGCTAAATCAGTGGTTATTCCCGGGGCTTATACCAAGACCTTTCCAGCAGGCGATTATCAGGTGCCCTGCGCGCTCATCATTGGGCAGCGTAAGGAAAGCACGGACAAGAAGACCAGCCTCAATGATGCACTTCGTGATTTCAGTGTCGCTGTATAAAAGGCGCTGAAAAGCTAAACTGAATATTATTGACCAGCTTCATTCGTAGGTTCGACCGAAAAGAAAGCTTCCAATTCCTTTAAAGTCTCAGGGCTCGTGCGAATATCTTTGGTGATAAGTCCCTTATTGAGCACTACTATCCGGTCACAAACTTCTGTTGTATGCATCAGATCATGGCTCGATATTAGTAAGGTCTGCTTGCCTTCTGTAGCTATTTTCTTTAACATTGCCTTCAACCTGAATTGAGTAGTAGGATCCAGATTGGCAAAAGGCTCGTCCAGAACTATGACCTCGGGACTTCCGATAAATGCACCGACTAATCCTACCTTTTTTTGATTTCCTTTGGACAGATCACGGATATATTTCTTCTGTCCCAGGATCTCATCACTGAAAATATCTTTGAATTGCTCCAGGTATTGGTCTATTTCACTTTTGTGCTGACCACGGAGCTCACCGATGAAATAAAAATATTCCTCGGGGGTGAGATAATTTATCAGGAAACTTTCATCCAGAAATGCACTTGTAAATGGCTTCCAGTCTTCACTTTTGTTGACGATGAATCCATGATTTGAGATCTCGCCTGTACTGGGCATGATCAAGTCCAGGATTAAACTGAAGAAAGTGGTCTTACCTGCGCCATTATTTCCTACCAACCCAAAGCATTGACCATCCGGAATGCTCATTTCCGGTATATTCAGTACACATCGGTCTCCGTAAATTTTCTTTAGATTATTAACTTCTATCATTGATTATATTAATTATAAATAATAGTAAAATATTGAAGAATATTGTTATTAAATTAATTCGCTCCTTTTTTGTATGAGAGTAATGTGTCGTATTTTTCTTCTTTATATATCCGTGCAATTTGGCGGAACATCAGATTGCGGAACAATAGCCCTGCTACTCCTGTAAGGCCTACAGCCAGAAAGCCTGCCTCCATACCGAAAAATAAATTAACCAGTATGAAAATGAAAATCGGCACGACAATTTTTGGTATTGTGAGAAGCATTGTTTTGACATTAAATGCTTTTTTATCACCAAAGGGTTTTTTGCCGGTACTCAGGTCGATTGCCGTCTTTGTATAGGCGCCTCCCAACAACACCAGATAGCCATTTACTCCGATATTGTAAACGCCTCCGGCTAGTATGGCCAGATAGTATTTCACACCTATTATCAGATAAAATGCACTCAGGATCATCGATACTATAGTGGCTACTGTTACGAGCCACCATTTGGATGCCAGATATTCCTGATATTTGATGTTTTGACTCATCATCAGCGGATAATAGGCACTGTCCCAACTCGGTACAAATGCCCCGAATGAGAAAAGGAAACCTCCGGGGATGAACGTACCGGCAAAGATCAACCAGGCATTTGCATTGTGATATTGCGGATTGATGAATATAAGTAAGCCATAGAAGAGGAAAAGCAAACTTACCCAGACCGTATTTCGGGGACGCTTATTGCGAAATATTAATTTCAGATCATTTTTCAGAAAAGTACCCATCAGTCCGAATTGATTCAGCCAGGCATACTCATGGGTACTAGCTACATCTGCCTTTTTCTTTATCTTATCATCGAGATAAAGCGAGTACCTGTAAAAATGGTAGCATTGCCTGTACATGAACACTGCAATTCCTATTACTATCAGTGCAGTCCACGGAAGTTTATAGAAAGAATGGAATACCGGTCCTGTATATTGAGTGATATCCAGTATATCGAAAAATTGTAATGCACCCAATGAGGCTATGGCAACTGCTGCACTTATGAACAGGATATTTTTATTATCAATGAGTAAAAACAGAAAATTATTGATGCAGATTAAACTTAATATAGCCAGATACCAGGCTATCGCACCGATGATTGAGTAACCATTAATCAATAGCGATATCGTAAATGGTATGAAGAGGAAAAAGGGATAGATATTGAAGAATGATAAGAATGACTTGCCTAAAATGTAATTCGTCAGAATATTTTTTCGAATAGGTAATCCAATGAAAGGCTGTACTTTCAATACCGGTGATTGCTGTAAAAAATAGCGGATGATCAGGTCGCCCACCCACCAATAAATCAAGAACTGACTGATTTTCTTTAGCGGTTCATAACCTGCTTCTGCAAGACCATAAAAAGCAGCCACACCGAGCACAGTAAAAGCAAACACAAAATAAGCCCAACCAAAGCCCATCAGGATTTTCAAAGCCAGATTGACATTGAATGTAGGTGATCTGCGAAATGCTTTCCACTCCAATCGGATAAATTTTCGAAACATCTGATGCCGGGTTTTATAGGTAAATGTAATGAAATTTATTTTGAATGTGAATTCATACTGATGTGCTGTGGATAGTAAGTTGCGCTTTTTCCTTGTCTTTTTTCGATTTGGAGGATTTCCTAAACTTAATTTTAAGAAACGCATTTAATAAAAGAGTAAAATATCCATAATATCCCAACGTGCTTATTAATGGTAAACTTACTAAAATGAACAAGCAAATTTTTGTCTATGAATAATTGGAAAATAGGAGCCTTACTCTGTCTTGGATTGATGGTCTTTAGTTGTAAGAATAAGGAAGTACATGAATCAACAGAAACTGTTATGGTCACAGGAGATGAGCATGCACATGATCATACAGCAACTGTCGGAATAGAATTGGACAATGGTCAAAAATGGCAGATCAATAAGGAGATGATGCCTTTCCTGCAGGAAGGTGAGAAGATGGTAAATGATTTTCACGGAACTCAGTTAAGTGATTACACTAATCTGGCAGCAGAATTGAAGAAAGTGAATAATCAGTTAATCAGTAGTTGTACGATGGAAGGAAAGAGCCACGATGAATTACATAAATGGTTGAATCCGCACCTCGGACTGGTAATCGCGCTAAAGAATGCATCAGATCTGAGCACTGCCGATACACTGGTTGATCAATTGGTAGATTCATACAGAGAATTTGATACTTATTTTCAGTAAATTTGATTTATTGATTGAAAATACACAGATAATATCCCAGAATAAACTGTGGTATGATATAATGCAGTATCGATGAAAAAAATAGTAAGAATAGCCTCAGGCTTGATTCTCTTCGCTTTTGGTGCACTTACCCTCTTTATGGGTACTTCTGTATTGCTGGATTTATTTGGCCTGAGCGCTGAGATGGGACATTATGTACCCTTTATAGTCTGGGCAAACATCATCTGTGGATTTTTGTATTTGGCAGCCGGCTTTGGTTTTATACGAAACAAACCCTGGACGACACGTCTGCTGATTATTGCCACGATTATCCTTTTGATAGCGTTTGTAGGGTTGTTCGTTTATATCAACTCCGGCGGCGTTTATGAAATCAGAACAGTAAAAGCCATGACTTTCCGGACGGCATTGACTATCGCATTCTCCGGCATTTCCTATTTTAGCTTAAGCGATCGATGATTAATTATTACTGTCCCATTGATTCAAATAATATGTATTGTAATTTTTTAGTCAGAAAAAGTAGTGCAGATGAAACTGAATTTTGAGTCAGAAGATTTATCTGATTATTTACCAGAGATTCCACCGCTGATCCAATATTCTACGCCTGACATTCAGGAACTGATCCGGTCGATAAAAGCACGTACAGATACAAAGAATGAGCGTGCACGCCTGGCATTTGAATTTGTCAGAGATGAGATCAGACATTCATTTGATACTGGATTTCCTGGGGTAACCATTGGTGCAACTCAGGTTTTAGAGCAAAAAGAAGGGATTTGTTTTGCAAAGTCCCATTTATTAGCTTCATTATTGCGTGGAATGGATATCCCAACTGGATTTTGTTATCAACGGGTACTGCGCAAAGGAACTATCGAATCAGGGTATGCACTGCATGGGCTGAATGCACTATATTTAGATGATATAGGGTGGATTCGGGTCGATCCTCGGGGCAATAAGCCCGGAATTGATTCACAATTTTCGATGGAGACAGAGAAATTGGCGTATCCGATTCGGACCGAACTGGGTGAAGTGGATTATCCGGGAGTATATACTGTACCATTGCCTTCTGTAATTAAATCAATGATCGAATCTAATAGTAGCCAGGAGTTATTTTTTAATCGCCCGGAAAAACTTTAATTTTTCCGCATTTATCTAATTTCACAATTTAATTATACCTCAATGAATTTAACAGAGTTACATGATCAGAATAAAGAAATCTCAATTGCCAAACTGTTCCAGGGTGAGTCAGGTGTCGTGAATACGATTCATATCCAGGCAAATGGACGGATCAATGAGCACTCATCAAAAGTGCCTGCATTGCTTCTGTGTATTCGTGGCAATACTGTGTACAGGGAGCAATCCGGAAGGTCAATATCTCTTAATAGTGGTGATTATGTGGATATTCCGGCAGGGGAAATTCACTGGCTGGAAGCACTGGAAGATTCTATTTTAGTACTGATGAAATAAAATGAAATAAGTACTGAACATTTGTTTATTGAATTGTATCCTTGTGTTTGTTATACACACAAACTGAGAATAAATTTGGTGTTTTGCAAAAAAGTACCTAACTTAGTATCCCAAATTTAAATAAAATGAAAAAGAACATAATATTCTGTTTTGTAGCACTGATGAGTTTTGCACCCTTCGTATTGAAAGCACAGGACGATGCTCACCAAACAGCCACAAAGAAAAATACCACCTTGAAACCCCGGGAACAATATGGAAAAACCGATCAGGTTTATAAAGTAGTAGAGAAATCTGCAACATTTCCGGGTGGAGTAGCAGCGATGCACCAGTATCTGCAAAAGGACCTGAATATATCAGATAGTAAAACAGCGGATCAACAAAGATATTTCTTCAGTTTTATTGTTGAAAAAGATGGCATGATTACGAATATCGAATTGCTGAGACCAAAGGAAGTTTCAGTCGAGCAAGGTATAAAAGTAAAACAAGCCCTGACTGCACTCTCTAATATGCCAAATTGGATTCCGGGTGAACAAGCTGGCGAAAAAATGGCGACCTCGTATGTGTTGCCAATCACAATGTAAGGCTTTGCAAAAGTTCCCGCATATGATTGCCCACGATGTATTTCGTGGGCAATTTGTTTTCTGGTCTAATACGCTTTCAAGTTTTCATTATGCCTTTTGTTTGATTATATTGCCAGAATCGTAGGCTGAGCCTACGCTTAGCGGTGGACATTTCTTAAACCAATAAGTATATCATTCACTACATTATCATTATTTTTATAAAAAATTCTACTAATGATTAAAATACTATTAACATGCAGTTTACTCTTTGCTTCTATGACAATGTATAGTCAGCGCGGCCAGTTCAATGGGAAGTATCCTGAGACTAAGCAAGGCAATCAAGTGGACAATTTTTTCGGAACGGACGTCGCAGATCCTTACCGTTGGTTGGAAGATGACAACAGTGCAGAGACGAAGGATTGGGTCATCGCAGAAAACAAGGTGACGAATCAATATCTGGATCAGATTCCGTTTCGGCAAAAGATAGTGGACAGACTGAAAAAGCTGTGGAACTATGAGAAGTACAGTGCACCTTTTACCCGGGGTAAATACACTTATTTTTATAAAAATGATGGCCTGCAGAATCAATCTGTGATGTACCGGCAGGTAGGAAATGGAGCTCCGGAAGTGTTTCTGGATCCAAATACATTTTCTAAAGATGGTACTATTGCACTGTCAAATGTAAGTTTTACAAAAGATGGATCTTTCGTAGCTTATCAATTGTCCAAAGGTGGCTCAGACTGGAATTCAATTATCATAATGCGGGTTGCTGATAAAAAGATCATTGGTGAAGCGCTGCGGGATGTGAAGTTTAGCGGTATTGCCTGGCGGGGAAATGAAGGATTTTATTACAGTAGCTATGACAAACCGCGAGAAGGTTCTGCCTTGTCTGGTATGACAGACAGACATAAGCTCTTTTTCCATCAGATCAATGAACCACAGAGTAAAGATAAATTGATATTTGGTGGAGATATTACTCCGCGCAGATACGTAGGTGGTGGACTGACTGAAGATGAACGTTATTTAATTATTTCGGCAGCAAAT
>CAZGKN010000010.1:32870-42058 GCA_964525915.1 uncultured Saprospiraceae bacterium
ACTTTACATTCAGGATTTATCAAAAAAAAGCAGCAAAATCATGCCAATAGTCACCGGATTTGCGACAGAGCAATCAATAGAATATAATGTAGGTGATGAATTATATATCAGTACCAATATGGATGCACCGAATCGAAAACTTGTCCGGGTAAGTGCTGATAATCCTGGACCGGAACATTGGCAGACGGTTATTGCTGAGACTAAGTACCCACTATCAATTTCTTCCGGTGGAGGTAAGGTATTTGCACATTACATCCAGGATGCCATCTCAAAGATCTATGAGTATCAGGAGAATGGTAAGCTGGTAAAAGAAATAAAACTACCGGGCTTAGGTAGTGCCGGCGGTTTTGGCGGACGAAAGATTGACAAGACCTTGTATTATAGTTTTACCTCCTATACTGAACCGGGATCAATATATTCATATAATGTGGGCACAGGTGTATCAAAACTGTATAAAAAACCACAGATTCCTGCTGATTTGAGTCAGTTTGAAAGTAAACAGGTCTTTTATACCAGTAAGGATGGCACGAAGATACCGATGATTATCACTTATAAGAAAGGCACCGGATTGAATGGCAAGAATCCCACTATTCTTTATGGTTATGGCGGCTTCAATATCAGTCTGACACCCAGCTTCAGTATTACTATTCTGTCATTTATCGAGACTGGTGGTATCTATGCCGTAGCTAATCTGCGCGGTGGAGGTGAGTATGGTGATGAATGGCACAATGCCGGCATCAAAATGAAAAAACAAAATGTATTTGACGACTTTATCGCGGCAGCAGAATATTTGATACAGGAAAAATATACGTCATCCGACTATCTGGCGATCAGCGGGGGCTCCAATGGCGGACTATTGGTTGGTGCCTGTATGACGCAGCGACCTGACCTGTATAAGGTCTGTTTTCCCGCTGTAGGTGTGATGGATATGCTAAGGTATCATAAGTTTACCGCTGGTGCAGGATGGGCCTACGATTATGGTACGGCTGATGATAGTAAGGAGATGTTTGAGTATCTGTATAAATATTCACCGGTTCATGCGGCACGGCACAGGAACTGTTATCCGGCTACGATGGTGACTACCGGTGATCATGATGATCGGGTGGTGCCAGCCCATTCATTTAAGTTTGCTGCGACGCTGCAGGAGTATCAATCCTGTAAGAATCCGGTACTGATCCGTATCGAGACGGATGCTGGACACGGTGCGGGCAAACCGACAGAGAAGGTGATACAGGAATTAGCGGATAAGATGGCTTTCCTTTTCTGGAATATGGGGATTGATTATAATGTAAAATAAATGAGATTTTTCTGGAGATATTTAGCATTTATCGCTATTATTATTTGTAGCCTGAATTGTAAAAGAAAAAGTAATGTGACGATGGATAATGGCGAACCTAAGATTAATCTGCCTGGTGTGGATTCTACCGTAAAGCCGGATATGGCTCGTGGCTTTAATTTTGAGCTAAATGGAAAACAAATCGGTTATTATACGATTAGCAATAAAGGTATTAAAGCAGCATTTACCAATTTTGGCGCTCGTATTGTCAGCCTGGAAGTCAATGGTAAGTCTGGCAAACCAGTGGATGTGGTTCTGGGAATGGGTACCATCCGCGACTATTTGAAGTCCACAGAACCATTTTATGGTGCTACGATAGGCAGGTATTGTAACCGTATAGCGCATGCGAAATTTACATTGGATGACAATGTGTATGTACTCGAGACAAACAATGAAGCATACTGCCTGCATGGTGGACCTGATGGCTTCCACACCAAGGTATGGGATGTAGTAGATCAGACACCGGAATCCATTACCTTCCATTATAGTAGCCCCGATATGGAAGCTGGTTTTCCGGGTACATTGGATGTGGTGGTAACTTATACACTGACCGATGAACAAAGTCTGCGCATTGAATTTGCTGCATCGACAGACAGAAATACAGTTGTCAATCTGACCAACCATGCTTTCTTTAATCTGAATGGTGAGGGATCAGGTTCGATATTAGATCATAAAGTAAAGATCTTTGCTAATGAAATTACACCGGTAGATAGTAATATTGTCCCTACCGGTAAAATGATGAATGTGAAAGGAACACCCTTTGATTTTACTAAGTTTCACACCATAGGCGAGCGTATCAATGAGAAAAATATTCAGCTGAAATACGGTTCCGGATATGATCATAATTTTGTGCTGAATGCAGGAAAGTCGGGCAGGATGGTTCATGCAGCTACTGCTATTGGTGACAAGACAGGCATACAGATGGATGTATATACTACGGAACCCGGAATGCAGTTTTATGCAGGCAATTTTATGAAGGGCGAGAATAAATTAAAAAATGGGGTCATGGATGACTACCGGACGGCTTTTTGTTTTGAGACACAACATTTCCCTGATTCGCCCAATGAACCTTCCTTTCCTGCCACAGAACTGAAAGTAGGTGAGAAGTACGAGACAAAAACAATTTATAAATTTTCAGTAAATAAAAAATAATAAAACTTAAATAAAAATAAATGTTAACCAGCGTTAATCCTAAATTACCCATGAGAGACTTTCAGGTCACGGCGGATTTTTATATTGATAAATTGGGTTTTGTGAAGTTTGGTAATCATTATTCTGATGATTATCTGATGGTAGAGAAAGATGATGTGCAATTGCATTTTTTTATACACGACACACTGGATCCGATGGAGAATTATGGTCAGATCTATATCCGTCTGGACGATATACAGACCTATTATCGTTGGCTGATCAATCGTGGTGTCCAGATTCATCCCAATGGTTATCTTGAAAATAAACCCTGGGGTCAGACGGAATTTTCTATCCTCGATCCGGACAATAACCTGATTACATTCGGGCAAGGGTATTTGTGAATGATTCTTGGTATGCTGCACTTTCAGGGTGTTAGATTACTTGTAACTATTCAGTTCAAAAGATTAAAATTTAGGGTAACATTACCTAATTCATTAATCGAAAATTTGATATCATGGAATAAGAGTAGTACCCATTTTTATTTAGCCTGAAAGGTTTAAAAATCATTATTCCGGGTTGCCCAGGGGAAATTAAAAGATTCAGGAAACCCCGAGAGAGGAGTTTAATAAATTAATTGCTGAAATTCAACCCTTTCAGGGTTGGTAGATATTCTTATTCCTTCCCCCCCAATTGCAATTGGGGGCTATTCACATTCAGCCCTATCAGGGCTGTGATACTGAGATTAATTAATTAAAATATTGTCCTCACTGATTTTAATTTGTTTGAGGTGAATAGTTACCATAAGGTTGCTTTTATTATCAAAACTTACATTATTTACAAGTTTTGATAATAAAATTGTACTTTTAAAGTATGGGGAATCTAGTAAATCGGAAAGAGTATATTGATAAACTATTATCCTATAAGGATACAGATCTAATAAAAGTAGTAAGCGGTCTGCGTAGGGCGGGCAAATCAACACTTCTGGAATTATACCAGAAGCAATTGATTGAGTCTGGAATTGAGGATCACCGAATTCAATTTTACAATTTTGAGTTGCCTGAAAATTATTTGAATAAGAGCTGGGATGATATTTATTTTGACATAAAGCAAAACATACAAACGGATAAAACCAATTATGTGTTTTTGGATGAAGTGCAAAATATTCCGGAGTTTGAGAAATTAGTGGATGGGCTGTATGTTACAAGGAATGTAGATGTTTATATAACAGGTTCCAATGATTATCTATTAAGTGGGGAGCTAGCAACATTGTTAAGTGGTCGATACATAGAAATATCTATTTTGCCTTTTTCATTTAAGGAATATCTCATGGCAAGGGATATTGACTTTAATAATCAATATTTTAACTACGAAGCCTTATTCTTTGATTATGTTAATGAAACATCTTTACCCAAGGGTGTAGAATTACGTAAATATGGATTCGATAAAATTTACGAGTACCTGGAGGCAATATATAATACTATAATTGAAAAAGATATCACACAAAGGCATCAAATAAATAATAAAAGAGCATTTGGAAATATTGTAAAATTCATAGCTTCAAATATAGGAAATGCATTATAGCCGGGGAATATTTCAAATACACTCAAGCAAGATGGTCAAAGTATTCATCATGCCACTGTTGAGAAATATCTTGAATATTTGCTGTCTTGTTTTGTTTTTTATAAAGTCAACCGTTTCGATTTAAAAGGCAGAAAACAATTAGCTACACAAGAGAAATATTACCTGGTAGATATTGGATTGCTGAATATATTGGTTGGTAAAGATCGAAAAGCTGACAGAGGTCATATTCTTGAGAATATAGTTTATTTGGAATTACTTAGGCGGGGTTATAAAGTATGGACTGGTTCCAGTAGAAATAATGAAGTGGATTTTGTCTGTAAGAACAGTCGTGGCTATATTGAATATTACCAGGTAGCTTGGGAACTGGCTTCCGAAGGAACAATTGAACGCGAATTTAGCGCCCTGGAGAAGATAAATGATAATTATCCTAAATTTCTTTTGACCTCTGATTCATTTACACAAAGTAGGGGCGGGGTAATAAATATAAACGTTTTTCAATGGCTTTTAGGAAGTATCGTGCATGATTGAAATTAACTTTTATGGCTTATAATTCACTTCGTTTTGGTGTTTGGCTCACTTTGTTGTTGTTGGCCATTTGTTAATATCATATTCAAATTAAAATAAAATATCCATTTAAATATTTGATGAATAAAAATAAGAAATTAGAAATAACTTGCCGATTGTTATACATAAGCCACAGGCCAAGACCACAATTACTTTTGTATTAAGTAATAAATGTTAGAAACTATTTTTAATCATGAGGCAAGTGAATAGAAGCTAATAGTATCTTTATTCTTCAGAAACAAGTATAGTTCTATATTGCAAAATACCACTAAATACAAAGAAAGGATAAAAGCAGAGGCCCTGCGCCTTGGCTTCTTGTCTTGTGGTGTTTCTAAAGCGGAGTTTCTGGAAGCTGAGGCGCCCCGCCTCGAAGAGTGGTTGCTCCAGGGGCGTCATGGGCAGATGCAGTATATGGAGAATTATTTTGATAAGCGCCTTGACCCGACTAAGCTTGTGGAAGGAGCAAAGACAGTTATCTCTCTCCTGCTCAATTATTATCCGCATGAATTGCAGCGGGAAGATTCGTATCATATCAGTAAGTATGCCTATGGTACAGATTACCATTTTGTAATTAAAGACAAGTTAAAGTCACTAATGCAATTTATCGAATCCGAGATTGGTGAAGTAAGCGGGAGAGCCTTTACTGATTCAGCACCGGTACTGGACAAGGCCTGGGCAGCTCGCAGTGGGCTGGGATGGATAGGCAAAAATTCCAATTTGCTTACTAAACAAACCGGTTCTTTTTATTTTATCGCTGAGTTGATCATTGATCTCGAACTGGAACCGGATGTGCCTGTCAATGAATATTGTGGCACCTGCACCGCCTGTATCGATGCCTGTCCGACAGGTGCTATCTATGAACCCTATCGCGTAGATGGCAGTAAGTGTATTTCCTATCTGACAATTGAACTGAAAGAAAATATACCTGAATCTTTCAAGGGGCAGTTCGATGACTGGATCTTCGGCTGTGACATCTGCCAGGATGTCTGTCCCTGGAATCGATTTTCCCGACCGCATAATGAACCTGCATTTGCACCGCATCCTGATCTGCTTACTATGAATAAACGCGATTGGCAGGAAATCACTGAAGAAGTATTCGGGAAAATATTCAAAAAATCAGCCGTAAAACGGACGAAATCCGATGGACTGACGCGGAATGTTAGATTTGTAAAGGAATGATACAAATACTGAATCAAAAATCAAATTGGTATTATTCTTTTTCTACAGGATACCCGGCCTCTGCCCAGGCTTTCAGGCCGCCATTGAGGTGGGCTATATTTTCATATCCCATGCGCTTCAATGTCTGTACAGCAAGCGCAGACCTGCCACCGGATGCGCAGTGCAGTATGATTCTCTTGTCTTTATCAAAGGCTGGTTTGTAACTGGGTAGGGTGGGATCAGCATAAAACTCGATCATGCCCCGGGGTGCGAGGATTGAACCGTTTATTTTACCACTGATCTTTTGTTCTTCACTTTCTCTGATGTCTATGAGTGTTACATTCCCTGCAGATAATTCTGCAGCTACCTGCTGTGGTGTGAGATTTTCAATATCTTGTTTTGCCTCACTGACCAATTCTACTGCTGATTTTGCCATAGTGTAAAATGTTTTATAATTAATTAAATTGCTTTTATTTGGAATTATGAGAGGGGATAAAAGTTGTCCTGATGTCAACATGAAGTGTATCTTTTCTAATCAATTTCTGCGTAGTATTTATTTTATACCCTACACCAAATTCATATTCAAACTCCTGGAAACTGTAATTGATGAGGCTCTTGCTTTTTTCCACTGCCCGGACAAGCCCCGGAATGCCCCGGTTGAAATAAATTACCATTTCACGAATCCTTGACTCGGGATTATTGGCCTGATATTTAATTTTCTCGAGATCACCGGCAATGTTGTAAGTAGTGTCTCCATTGTACATACCTGCCTGACCGGGGTTATTGATATTGATTTGTCTGAACAACTGCAGGTCATTCAGTGCGGCTGAATCAGCGATTTGAAGTGTATTCATTTTTCCATTGATTGAGACTGATTTTTGAACCGAATTTTTACCCAGGTTATTTTTTAAATCTTTTTCTATGAGATTATAAACAGGATAGAAATAATCCTTGTTTGTATGCACAGTTGCTTCCTTTTTGCAACTAATGAGCAGTAGAACACTTATTATAAGGGTATAATATTTCATTGGACTATCAGGCTTTTTCCGGTCATTTCAGCAGGTATTTTCATGCCAAGCATAGTTAGTAGGGTAGGTGCGATATCACCCAATTTGCCGGGTTGAATCTTCATTCCCCTTATGTCATTTCCCACCAGAATACAAGGTACGGGATTTTTAGTGTGGGCTGTGTTTGGACTGCCATCTTCATTGATCATATAGTCACTGTTGCCATGGTCAGCTATGATTATCGCCCGGTAATCCTGTGATAATACGGTTTCTATAATCTCACCGACACAGGCATCGACAGTCTCTGCAGCTACCATCGCTGCATGAAATACACCGGTATGTCCGACCATATCCGTATTGGCAAAATTGACACAAATAAAATCAGGTGCTTCAGTGCGCATTGAATCCAAAACTGCATCTTTTACTTCGACGGCACTCATTTCAGGAGCCAGATCATAAGTAGCTACTTTTGGTGAAGGTGCCATATATCTTTTCTCGCCACTAAAGGGTGTTTCTATCCCACCTGAAAAGAAATAGGTCACATGTGGATATTTCTCAGTTTCGGCGATCCGCCATTGCGTCTTATGTTGATCGGACAGGTATTCGCCCAGCGTATTTTTTAGTTCGTCCTTGTGGAAGATGATATGAATATTTTTGAAGGATGAATCATACTCAGTCATCGTGACAAAATACAAATCCATCGGCTTCATGTCATACTCTGTTATTGCTTGTTGGGTCAGTACTTCTGTAAGTTGACGTGGTCTGTCCGTCCTGAAATTTACGAAAAAAGCTGCATCGCCTTCACGTATCACAGGATCACTACCTTGTCTGATGCCTGCATTTATCCAGGGTGTCATAAATTCATCAGTGATTCCCACTTCGTAATTTTGTTGAATAAAGTCCAATATACCTGTATTTCTTTCGCCCAAACCTTTTACCAGTAAGTCGTAGGCTTTGCGTACCCTCTCCCAGCGTTTATCGCGATCCATGCTGTAATACCGGCCGATGACTGTGGCTAATTGAGCTGTGGTTCCCTGCATGTATTCCTGTAGTTGACGGATATAGCCCAGACCACCAGTAGGACTGGTATCCCGGCCATCCAGGAATGCATGTACATAAATTTCGTTGATTCCCGCTTTATTGGCTATCATGATGGTATCTCTCAGGTGAGTAATGTGTGAATGTACACCACCATCGGAGAGGAGACAGAGTAGATGTAGTGGTTTATGCTTTGTATTACAATAATTTATCAGTGCTTTTATTTCTGCATTTTCATCAATGGCATGCTCCCTGAAGGCTTTATTGATCCTTGCTAATTCCTGATAAACTATTCTCCCGGCGCCTATATTCATGTGACCGACTTCAGAATTACCCATCTGACCTTCCGGCAAACCTACTTCTTCGCCGAACGTAACCAGTGTAGTATGTGGATAATCCGACCAGAGTTGGTCCATCACGGGTGTGTCAGCAGCGCGTATCGCATCAGCTGATGGAATCTGGCCTATTCCCCAGCCATCGAGTATGAGTAAGATTGCTTTTTTGCCTTCCATCAGATAAAGGTAAAGAATACCCAAGTTAATTAGGCTATCACTAAATGTCTATTTTTTATTATAGGCATTGAATCAAATTTTGCTCGATTCCATATAGTATAAATAAATATGTGTTTTATCTGAATTACCAAAATTTCAAGACTTAACAGGCTTCATCTTTACATCAACGAAAGAAATGATACCTACCTAAAAATTAAATCAACCACTGGGAAGACTCTTTTAAATTACCCTCTACTGGTACAGAACCCGGCCTCACCCACCGGGTTTTTCTTTGAAACCCATTGTGCAAGAATGGTACACCCATTCTTTACTTTACCACCGCTTTTTCATAATTAGGAAAATTACTTTCTGAGTAGAATTGTCTTCACTTCTGTCTCAGACAAACCGGTGATAGTAGCTATAACCGGGATACTAATACCGGACTCATGGCTCTTAATTATAAATTCTATTGTCTTTTTTTCAAACCATTAAGGCATTAAGGAGCATTAAGGAAATCGGAACTATGTTCCTGATTTCTCAATGGTTGAAGACATTAGTGGTTTTATTTTTTAAACCATTAAGGCATTAAGGAGCATTAAGGTATTCGGAACTATGTTTCTGATCTCTTTAGAAGTCAAGACAATATTGGGGCTCGTTTTTACAACCATTAAGGCACAGAAAAGCATTGATACAGAGAACTTAATGCCCTTAACTTCTTAATGGCTCAAACCTGGAGTGGTGTTTTTTTTAACCATTAAGGTATTAAGGAACATTAAGGAAATCGGAACCATGTTTCTGATCTCTTTAGAAGTCAAGACAATATTAGTGCTCGTTTTTACAACCATTAAGGCACAGAAAAGCATTGATACAGAGAACTTAATG
>CAZGKN010000010.1:42158-45684 GCA_964525915.1 uncultured Saprospiraceae bacterium
CCCTTAACTTCTTAATGGTTCAAAATTGGAGTGGTGTTTTTTTTTAACCATTAAGGTATTAAGGAACATTAAGGTATTCGGAACTATGTTCCTGATGGCTCAGGCTTATCACGGATATTTAACCATTTTCCCGGCTTATCTCAGTGTACTGGCGCGCATGATGGCGCCACTGCCCCAACGCCGGCGGATATGATCCATCTGCTCCATCAGCCGGATATCGGACTGTGTATCTTCGAAGAGGTCGATCTGATAGTTACCGTGCACCAGACCACTGAAGCGGATGCCGATGAGTCGTATGAGCTGCCGGCGCTCATATAACTTATCGAACAGGCTGCGGACAGTCGTCTGCAGTGTCCTGTCGGAGGCAGTATAAGCGATTTGCGTCTGCCGGGTAAAGGTATTGAAGTCAGCATATCTGATCTTGACGGTGACACAGGAAGCCAGCCGCCCGGCATCGCGCAGTTCAAATGCCAGTTTGTCAGTCATCGCAGTGAGCTTAGCATAGATACGGGTGAGGTCGATGGTATCTTCGCTCAGTGTGGTCTCACTGGACATACTTTTCTGTTCGATGTAAGGTCGCACCGGGGTAGGGTCGATAGCATTGGCATGCTGTGAGAGTGTAGCACCATACTTGCCAAACTCGCGCTCCAGCAGTATTACCGGTATCTCACCCAATATTCTGAGCGTCCGCACACCCATGAAACTGAGTTTCTTATAGGTTTCGGTACCTATGCCCGGCATCTTACGGGTAGATAAAGGTGCGAGATAGCCGCGCTCTGTACCAGGATCGATCTGGATCTTGCCATTGGGCTTGACCTCGCCGGCACTGATCTTAGATACCAGTTTATTGACTGAGAGACCAAATGAGATAGGTAGCCCTGTCTCCCGTAGTATCCTGTCGCGCAGTGACTCAGACCACTGATAGCAACCGAAGTAGCGGTCCATGCCACTCAGATCAACGTAAAATTCATCAATGGAGGATTTTTCAAACAGGGGTGAAGCTTCTGCTATGACCTCAGTTACTAAGTGACTGTAGCGGGAATACTCTTCCATGTCACCGCGCATCACGATGGCATCGGGACATAGCCTGCGCGCCATCTTCATCGGCATCGCCGAATGTACACCATACTTGCGAGCCTCGTAGCTGCAGGTAGAAACCACCCCACGATTACTCTCTCCACCGATGATGAGCGGCTTGCCGCGCAGTGAGTCATTGCGCAGGTATTCCACTGACACAAAGAAGGAATCCAGATCCATGTGCAATATCGCCCGATCGTACATGTAGCAAAGTTATGATATTTTCGTCATATTTATGACGAAAAATTTGTCTCACCAGATTAAAAGTATTATTTTTACAAAAAAATAAATATGCTGGCACCGAATCTAAAGTATCTGCGAAAGAAATCACATACTTCACAACAAGGGATAGCCGATCAGCTGGGCATCCCACGTACTACCTACAGTGAATATGAGAAAGGCAATACCGAGCCCAGTCTGAAGATGCTGATACAGATGAGCAAGTTGCATGATGTACGCATAGATCAGTTGTTGATCGAAGATTTGTCACACAGGGATATTGAAATACTGCGAAACAGGGAATTGAAAATACTGGCCACCACTGTAGATGATACCGGCCGGCGCAATATCGAGTTGGTAGAGACAAAGGCAGAAGCGGGCTATCTCGATAGTTATGCAGATCCGGAATACATCAGTGAGCTTCCCCGGATTAGTTTACCGATGGCTTCGGAAGGACATTACAGGGCATTTGAGATCCATGGTGACTCTATGTTGCCTATGGAATCAGGCAATATTATCATTTGCCGTTATCTGGAAAGCCTGGAACAAATCAAATATGGACGAACCTATATCATCATCACCCACAAGGACGGTGTCGTGTATAAGCGCCTGGAGAAGGTAGCCGAAACGGATAAGATACTGGCTGTGTCAGACAATACCGCTTATCCGCCATACCTGATACAAAAGACGGATGTACAGGAGATATGGACGTATTATGCACATGTGGGGTTTAATGATCTCAAACATACCGTCGATTCTCTATGGCAGGAAAAGATAGATGATATCCAGCAAAAGGTAAATGAAATCTACGAACAAATGAATAGCGGAGAATGACCGCTATGCGATAAGTGATGTCCGGGTTTCATCGTATGGAATTGACCTAAGTATGTAAAGATTTATTCTTTACTATCTGCGTCATTCGTGACAGACAACGCTTGTATTTCCTTTTTGTCCGCTACTTTCAATTTCATCAGATAGCCGTAGAAAAGAATAAATGAAAAACCTGCTAAGAAGGCAGCGAGTGTGGGCTGTAGTCCAGCCAACCAGTCGTAGGCGCCATGCAGAACCGCAGCAGTAAACAAACCAACAATAATGAGTGCTACTTTCTGTTTATTCCGGTGGTTAGCTATCGTGATAAAATAGGCGAGGATGCCTGAAAATACAGCATGACAAAAGACCAGAGACAAGGAGCGAAGCAAGATGAGTACCATTGCATTCTGGACGCCGGACACTAATCCGCTTACGCCGAAGTCGATCGTATTTTGATAGGCTGAACCTATCGCTGTGTCACCATAGTGGAGATTTTCAAATGCAGCAAATCCAAGCCCACTGAATACACCAATGGTGATCAATGAAAGAGAATTAAGATCTTTGCGAAACCATTTCAATGCGATAAAGACCGGAATGGATTTGAGTAATTCCTCACAGATTCCGACCTGGAAGATATATCCGAGTAATGATACAAACAGGTTCTTGCTATCTGCAGAATAAATATAGAAATCCGGCAGGTATTGATAAATATGCAGGAGTAACCATATTCCGGCGATGCCGGTGAAAAACATAGCCCCAATAGCAAGTCCCTGGGTTCCCGAATCCTGAATAATGAATTTTTTAAAAATCACACCCCAAAAGAATGCGAAGAAAAGAGCAAACATCGTCAATTGTAAGGAAGGCTTTTCTATCGTAACTATCAGCAGTGGGATGATGCCAAGCAAAGTAACAGACCAAAAGATAAAATCTTTGGTTAAAATATGAATGTTGTCCGCATCGAAAGGTAAGACTTCTTTCTTGAAAGGAATTTCCTGCAGATCACGAATGATGTGTTGTGCTTGTTTAGTGCCTTTTTCAAATAGATTTTCCTCTGGCCTGGATTCATGTTCCGTATGTTCTATAATCGGAATCTGAAGGCTTTGGCCACATTGAGTGCAAAATCGTTGTGTGCCGGAAGCGTCTGCTGTGAACTCCAAAACAGACTTGCAAGTCGGACAATTTATTTTTATCATCTCAGTAGATTTGAATAATTTGACCGATTTTCAGGACATTGAATTACTACAAAAGTACGCTGATTAAATCAGAATAGTGATTCGAGGTTAATACAAATTTTCAATTGAAACAGATTGTAGCTATTTACCTCAAATCCATTTTAATCACGTTTGTCACAATTTTTGCATCATGATTATTCCGTATATTCCTATTTTAATAGAAATGGGCAAAAATAGCGCCAAACGAA
>CAZGKN010000011.1:0-16912 GCA_964525915.1 uncultured Saprospiraceae bacterium
TTTAAAATCGGTTTTTGGGACGACTCCCGCCTTTCCGGCGGGAGTTTTTTTATTTGTATTGGGTTAAGATGATTCTGACACGATAAATATTTCGAATTTGTATATTCAATGGTTGATATTCTTAGCACGGTAATGCGCGGGTTTATTATTGAATACAACCAGTGTGGAATTGATAATTTTTATAACGTGATGATATTTCTCTGTAAATAATTCCTAATTGTGCAGAAATAAAATATATTTGTATTGAAGTAGAAGAAGATATCTCGAATTAAGTATCACTCCGCCCAGGAACTGTATTTTAATGTAGGCTATGAAGCTACATCCTGTTTATTCGGGAATTGTTGCTTTATGCTTTTTTTGACTGCGATCATAGTCGTTTTTTTATTATTGTAACAATAAAATAATACTTGCATGAGCATAACATTTCTACAAAATTCTATTCTTTCCCATTTGAAAGACATTCGTTTGACGCTGATTTGCACAATCTTAAGCTTAAATCTCGCGTCCGGATTTAATCCAGTCTACCCAGGACCGGTGCATCCGAATTTATCAGATTTAGGTGGGTATTGTGTCACCTGCCCTCCTGAATGGATTACTGTCTCTTGTGACGATTTAGATCCAAATCTCAATTATGGCGAGCCGGTTATATCAAATGAATGTTATCCTGGATCAATGATTAGTGGCCCTTATATCATCGATGATAGACAGGGTTGCGGTTCAGGAACTATTACTAAGAAGTGGGTAATTTGGACCTATCAGGGTGATTACACTTGTATCCAGCACATCATGGTTACAGGTGGTGGTGGATACCCTAGTATAAACTGGCCACCGGATCTGATACTGTGGGGATGTAATGCGGGATACGATCCTAATGATCTGTCCCCACCATATAATAAACCTACCTGGTGGGCTCCAGAATGCTCTCAATTGATGTACACTTATTTTGATGAGGTATATTATCCTGAAGATCATAGTGGTGTTTGTCTGAAGATCTTCCGAAGATGGAAGGTGATAGACTGGTGCTGTTATAACGTGGACGATCCTTATTCAGGATGCCAATGGACACATACTCAGTTGATAAAAATAATGGATAACCAACCTCCAACTATTTCTTGTCCTCCAAGTATGACAGTAGATGCCGGACCAAACTGTACCGGGAGCTACGTATCCATACCACCGGCAACTGCATATGACAATTGCGGTAGTGTTACAATAACAAATAATTCTCCATATGATGTATATGGCGGAGCAAATGCCAGTGGTTATTATCCTCCGGGAATTACTTATGTTACTTTCTGGGCGAAAGATCATTGCGGAAATGTCGCACCATGTACTATGTCAGTTACCGTAACGGATAAGAAGAAACCTTCCCCTGTGGTACATCACGGACTCACCACTAATCTGATGTGTATGGCTCCTACACCTATGATCGAACTTGATCCGAAGTGGTTTGATGCCGGTTCTTTTGATAACTGTACACCAAAAAATGAGTTGAAATTCAAAATAGAACCGAAACGATTTACTTGTGATGACAGAGGATATAATGATGTTTGGATTACAGTTACTGACCGAGCTGGAAATAGTGAGACAGTTAAAACTTATGTAATTATCGCAGATCCGAATGGATGTTGCGGGGCAGATACTTTAGAACCACCAACAATAGTTTGTCCACAAGATATTACTGCAAATACTGAAGGTAGTGATTGTACCAGCGGAACTGTGACTATGACTCCGGCTACAGCTACAAGTGATTGTAATGGGCCGATTACCATTAACAATGATTCACCTTATGCTTATCATGATGGACCGGACGCAAGTGGCAAATACCCGGTAGGCACTACAGTGGTAACATTTACTGCCAGAGATTTCTGTGGTAAAATTGCCAAATGTACCGCAAAAGTCATTGTGAGAGATGGTAAGAAACCTACACCGGTAGTATTCCATGGCCTGGCAGTTAATCTGGTAGATGATACTATTCATGGCGGTGGAACTATAACCTTATTGCCTGAATGGTTTGATGCTGGTTCATTTGATAATTGTACTTCTAACCATGATCTGCAGTTTGAGGTCTATCCGAATGTATATAACTGCGATAGTCTGGGAGTAAGATATATCACATTTAAAGTTACGGATGAATCCGGTAATACAGAGGTCGTGCGTACCTATGTAGAGATTCAGGACAACAATGGAGCATGTATTCAGGCGTTTAAGGCTAATATCAGTGGAAAAATTATTACTGAGAATGGCGACCAGATATCACAAGTTAACCTGCATGTAACATCTGACAGCGCAGCATTGACCAAGAATGTTGATGGAACCTATCTGGTGGATAGTCTGACAGGAAACCTGGGATACGATGTAAGACCGGAGAAATTAGATAGGAACAATAATGGCGTTTCTACTGGTGATATAATTGCACTGAAAAACCATATCCTGGGCAAGGCACCTTTATACAGTCCATATAAACAGCTTGCAGCAGATGTCAATAATGATAAGAATATCAATACGGAGGATTTAGTATTGATTAGAAAATTAGTCTTAGGAAGAATTGCTCAGTTCCCGGATATGCCGAGTTGGTTATTCGTAGATAAAGACTTCCAGTTTGATCCGTTCACACCTGCCTTAAAGCAAAACTATCCAAAATCTCATACCATTCAGAAGTTGAAAGGCGACATGGATGACATTTCATTCATCGGTGTTAAATTAGGTGACTTGAACGGAAATGTTCAGGCTGGTGCGACTTCCGGTACAATGAATACCCGGGATGATCAGACAACCCGGATTTATGCGATGGAGCATCAAACAGTAGGTGGTAATTCTACGATTTCTATTAAACCGTCGATTAATGATCAGGTGGAAGGAATGCAGATGGCTATTCGCTTTAATCCGGCACAATATCAATATACAGGTATTTCTGGCGGGTTGTTTGCACAGAATGCTATTGCAGTGAATGAAGATATGGCTGCAGCAGGTTTATTAGTGATTAGTATTGTGAATGATGCACCAGTAAAAGTAAGTACGAATGATGTGTTGTTCCAGATTAATTTTATAGCTAAATCTGCCGTCGCAGGAAAAGCACTCAGTCTTGATAATCATTCTATGAACGCTGAATTATACGAGACCGGTAATAAGACGTATCAAATTGAACTAGTGAATGAAGTGGTGAAATCAGATAATGGATTTGCAGTATTCCAAAACAGACCAAACCCATTCCAGAGAAGTACAGAAATTTCCTTTACTCTTCCGCAGAAAGAACGAGTAGAGTTGACAATTCTGGATGTGAATGGCAATATTGTTTACACCTCTACTGAAGAGTATCCTCAGGGCTTAAACTCAGTGAATTTGAATCTACAGTTACATAGTGGTATTTATTATTACACTGTCAATGCAGGTAGCAATACGGATACCCGTAAAATGGTAGTAATCGAATAATATTCGTTGCGATTAGAGTCTTAAAATAAATCATATTAGCCGGTATGACACTTCATGCCGGCTTTTTTTATGCATCAATTTTTAAATTCAGATATCGTATAAATTGACCATAAGTCTAATATCCATTAACAAAAATGCGTTAGCTGTACAATGAAAAGATTAGCATATTCTTTGTTGGTCATTGGCTTATCCTGCGGAATAGCCTGGAAGAGTAATGCACAATCAGTAGATGTAATCAAGCTGAGACAATTATTGCCTATGCTGTCGGGAGACGAAGATACGGTGTATATTGTCAATTTCTGGGCTACCTGGTGCAAACCCTGTGTGGAAGAATTACCTCATTTTGCAGCGGCAGCCGATTCATTACGTGGACAAAAAGTACAATTCGTCATGGTAAGTTTGGATTTTGCCAGAAACCTGCAAAAAGATGTCATTCCTTTTCTCAGACAACATCGGGTGCCAGGTAGGGTAGTTCTGTTAGATGAGACAAAGTATAATGACTGGCTTTCTAAGATTCACCCTAACTGGGGTGGGACTATTCCGATCACGACTGTAGTTAGTTACAGTCGTAGTTTGTACATTGGATCCTCTGTAGGAAGCGCGAAGGAACTTTTATCATATATCAGACCTTTTATAATGTATAATAAATAAGCGGATGAAATATTTGTCGATTTTTATTTTAGCAGCATTGTTTGTCAGCTCAAACTCAGCACTGTATAGCCAACAAAAAGGATATAATATTGGTGATGTGGCTACAGATTTTTCATTGAAAAATGTAGATGGCAAACTTATTTCACTCTCAGACTATAAGCAGGTGAAGGGATATATAGTGATTTTTACCTGCAATCACTGTCCATTTGCGCAGGCGTATGAAGACCGCATCATTAAACTAAATAAAAAATATGCTGCGCAGGGATATCCGGTGATAGCGATCAATCCGAATAACCCTTCAGTTAATCCTGAAGACAGCTATGAAAATATGATCCGGCGGGCAAAAGTAAAGGGTTTTGCTTATCCTTATCTAGTAGATGAGGGACAGAAAATATCTCCACAATATGGAGCTAAGAAAACACCACATGTATTTTTATTGGATGCATCCAGACGTGTTCAATACATTGGTGCTATCGATGATAATGTGTATGAACCCGAAAATGTAAAAGACCGATATCTGGAGAATGCTGTCGAAGCGCTCAAAACTGGCCGGAAGCCTGATGTCACAATGACCAAGGCTATCGGGTGTATGATTAAATATTAAGGATTTATCACTTATATAGTCCGGCACTTTGTATATATTCAGCCACTTCATCCGGCACTAAATAACGGATAGAATGCCCTGACTTTATCTGATTTCTGATAAAAGTAGAGCTGATATCAAGTAATGGGCCCTCCAGTAAATGTACATTCGGAAGAGAATCATGTGGTGAAGGTGCTGTGCCTGGTCTCACATAGACGTATATATCATAACGGTCCAAAAGGCTTTGTCCATTCTTCCATTTGAGAATACCGGTCAGATTATCACTGCCCATGATCAAACTGAATTTTTTACTAGGATATTTCTCATGAAGATAACTCAGTGTATCTACGGTATAGGAAGGTTGGGGTAGATTGAACTCAATATCACTGGCTGATAATTTGGTATTATTATCAATACCCAGGCGAACCAGATGCAGCCGGTCGCGATCACGTGCCAGGGATTCCTTTTTCTTAAACGGACTGTGCGGTGATACTACAAACCATACCTGATCAAGCGGACTATTCTCTGCCACATGATTAGCTATGATCAGATGCCCGACATGTATTGGGTTAAATGAACCGAAGAAAAGACCAATTTCTTTATTCATTTAATCCACGCCATTTCATCACAGGCATTACGATCATCAGAATATCTTCGCCGATCTCATTCTCTTTCGGGAGCAACAATGCTGCTCGGTCTGATTGAGAAATTAAAAACTTCACTTCATCAGTTACGAGGTTTGATAATGACTCAATCAGATATTTGGCATTATAGCACAGTTCCAGTGTCTCACCTTCATATTGGCACGGAATGGTTTCTACTGCCTCATTTGAGAATTCGATATCAGTGGTATCCAGTACCATTTGATTATCATTGACAGTGATATTGGTCTGAAATGTAGTCTTATTGCCATATACGATCAATCTCCGTAGGGTATGGATGAGAATATTTCTGTCCACGACGACCGTTTTGTCATTATCCACAGGGATGACGGAGTTATATTTAGGATATGCCAGGTCGATGAGCTTGGCAGTGATTTCTAAGTCCTTGTACATGAACTTCACCTGATTCTTTGTAAACAAAATAGTCACTGGTAAATCTTCATTAACCATTGATTTCAGGATAGACAGGACTTTCTTTGGCAGAATCATTGATTTTTCCAAATCTTCCTGATCGGTGAAAACAGTAAATTTGACTAATTTATGAGAGTTAGTGGCTACAAATTCGATACACCCCGGTAAAATTGCCATATTTATACCGAGCATATTCGTCTTCATTTCATCAGTGGAAGTTGCGAAAGCACAGGTATTCAGGGCTTTTAACAGACGATCAGAAGAAATAATTAATTGATTATCTTCAGTAAAAGTGGGAAGTTCCGGATAATCATTTACATTATTACAAGCGGATTTGTAATGACCTGTCGATGATTTAATCTGAATCGACAGTGTATCCACATCGTACTCCAGTTCGATAGGTTGCTCCGGAAGTTCTCTCAAGGTTGCGATCAGTGATTCCGCTTGTAGTGAAAATCGGCCGTCTCCATTGGAAGTTACCGGAATCATACCCTGCACTGTAAACTCCAGGTCACTACCTGTCATATACAGTTTACTGTCTTTTACCTCACAATAGAAATCTTTTAAAATCACCATTACTGCCCTGGAGGGAATGGCATTAGCGCATATACTGGCTAATTTCAATAATTCGCCGGAGGAAACCTGAATATTCAGCATATTGATCGTTTGATTCTTTTATTTATTTACAGCTTCAAATATACTACCTAAATCCCCATTTATTAAGTATAGCAACGTATTTTCAAAAATTTGAATTAATCAGGTTAGTCCCTGACTAATGCACTGGCGCCCAGAATGGCTGCATCAGATTCAAATAACTGGCTTGCGATTATTTTTATTTTGTTTTTAAAAATCGGAAGCAGGTTTTCCTCGAAGGCAACTTTTACAGGGTGAAACAGTAATTCTCCGGCTCTGACCAGACCTCCAAAAAGAATAAACGCTTCAGGTGAACTAAACATAGCGAAATTGGCCATGGCATGACCTAATATCGTACCTGTACGCAGGAAGACTTCATGCGCCAATGCATCGCCCTGAATCGCACATTCATACACAATCCGACTGGTAATTGATTCTTCAGGATACTTGCGTAATAAACTGGGTTCATCGATGCGTTCTTTCAGGATTTCATGTGCTGTGTACACTACGCCTGTGGCACTCGCATACATCTCCAGGCAGCCATGTGAACCTGTACCCGGATGATAGCGGCCTCCGGGAATTATAATGTTATGTCCCAGTTCACCTGCGAATCCATCGTGCCCATAGACGAGCTGGCCATTGATGAAAATACCACTTCCTACTCCTGTGCCCAGTGTAAGAACTATGAAATCGCGCATATTTTTTGCTGCGCCATATTTTTTCTCACCCATGGCGGCTGCATTGGCATCATTGGTAAGTGTGGTAGGAAGACCCAGGGTTTCGCTGATGAGCTCAGCCATGGGAATGATTCCTTTCCAATGTAGATTAGGTGCATATTCGATATTTCCGGTATAAAAATTGCCATTGGGTGCACCAATGCCGATGCCTTTGATTGACTGCAGGCCCCCTGCTTCTGATATGAGCGGTTTGAGAGAGCTTGCCAAAGCATCAGCGAAATCATTGATGCCCGGATAATCTTTTGTCTTAATAGACCCCCGGTGAAGGATATTCCCTTCTATATCAATAATGCCATATTTAGTATTGGTGCCACCAATATCAATCCCTATTGCTAATTTATCACTATCCATGCTTTTCGTATCAGTGTGAGGCTTCAGCTATGTCAGCATCGTAGTCTATTCCCTGTTTTCTTAATATACTTTTTACGATGATTTCAAATACACCTCGATAGGCAAAACAAATTGCAGCTACCCAGAATGAATTATGTATGCCATAGCCTTCCACAGTCGGATTGATACTCTGGAGTAAATCGGATAATTTGCCCTGCAGAGGTGGAATAATACCACCTCCAAGGATCATCATAATCAAAAAGGCGGAGCCCTGTGAAGTGTATTTACCCAAACCCGCCAACGAAAGCGAGAATATAGCCGGCCACATGATCGAACAGAAAAGGCCACCACTCAGGAATGCGTAAATGCCGATAGTCCCGGTATTGAACAGGCCGATGAGCATAGCGATAAATGCCAGTGCACTAAAGATAAATAGCATCCGGGCTGGTTTGTGATTGCTGATATAGAATGCAATAATCTGCACTATGACACATACGATGTAGAGATAAAGGGGCTTCATATCATATTGTGCGATTGAGTTCAATGTCAGGATGACACCAAAGGCAATCACTGGTACAATGGTCATTAATATATTTCGTGTATTTTTCTTCATTTTAAATGCGGTGATGGCGCCAGCCCATCGGCCTATCATCAGACTTCCCCAGTACATGGATATGTATGGCGCTACCTGTGACGACTGCAGACTACCGAAGTCCGGATGACGGAGTAATTCACTCAGATTACTGCCGATCGTCACTTCTACACCGACATAAATAAAGATTGCTAACATACCAAGTACCAACTGAGGGTATTTGAATGCGCCCCAACCAGCAGGGCTCCTTCGGGCTGAGAAATTGGAAATAAGCAATCCCAATACTACAACAGCCAATGCCGTAAATAGCCAATACATGCGGTACTGCTCGAGATCATGCCGTGCTGCTGTATCCATATTTTCGGGAAGACCTTTATAGCTGTTGAAGATAGGTATAAAGCACATCAGGAGTAGTCCGGTCATAATAAGCAGACTGTAAAGTGCTTTCTGCGCAGGTTCTGTTTTTTCTTCATTGATACCCGGCGGAACTTTTTTTGAGAAATGAAACAACGCAGCTGCACCGATGAATAATGCGCCTACACAGGAGTAAAGTATAATCACTTTGCTCAGGCTAAGATTTTGTATCTGTTCATCTGAAATGGCAGCGGTTGTGCCAAAGAGTGCGAAGGCGATGATCAGTGGTCCGATAGTGGTACCAAATGAATTTACACCACCACCCAGGGTAACCCTCGCAGCACCTGTAGCCGGATCACCAAACAAAATGGCAAATGGATTGGCAGAGGTCTGTTGGAGTGAAAAACCAAGAGCTACGATAAAGAGTCCAAATAACATTCCGATAAATGTATCTGCATTGACTGCGACAATCATACAAACGGCTCCCAATGCAGAGAAAAGTAAACCATACACAATACTCTTTTTATAACCCCATTTGCCGACCAGATCATGTCCCCCGAATGCACCATAGGCAAATAAACCCAGCGCGCCAATATAGTAAGCTGTATAAAAAGCAAAGTCAATTAACTGGCTCTGGAATTGATCCAGATGGAAGTAGTGTTTACAGAATGGGATGAAGACACTATTGCCGGCGGCAATAAATCCCCAAAAGAAGAAAACTGTGATGAGTGTAGCTAATCCACCGTAATTGGTTTCCTGCATCTCATGGTGCGCATGCACCGGTGCTTGTGTAAAGGATTGTGGCATTCTATTTTGTTTAATTGATAACGCAATATAATCAATTATTGGAATCGCAAATGCCAAATGAAAATTAATGTTTCTTTTACACTATCAAATATTTTGTTTGGTAAAAAACACTTAAATCAACTGTGGTTAAATGTAGGCACTGGCTTACGTTTACAGTCATAAAAGCAGTGAAGGTGACAAATGAATACTACGACGTAGGCTGACCTTGACCCCGGCTCTTCGGGGAGACTAAGCCAAACGAAGTTGCAGAACATTTAGGCTAATGGAAGTGTTTTGTATTTAGCGTTTGTGCTTTACTTTTTTCTAAAACAACAAATAGTAAATATGGATTGGTTAGAGATTAATGATTCACTCATCAAAAGCTTTAAGACGAAGGACTTCCGGCAAGCGGTTGCTTTTATACAGTTGATTGCTTTTGAGGCTGAAGCGATGGATCATCATCCGGAGATCAGAAATGTGTATAATCTGGTGGAGATCAAGCTCTGTACCCATTCAGCTGGTAATAAGGTGACATCGAAAGACTGGGAACTGGCTGAGCGGATAGATAGGGCATTTGGAGCACTTCATGTCTAATCCAGGGAACAATTTTATGTTTTTTGACATTTTTCTATTGATTAAAAACTAAAACAACTATCCAATCCGGATGCCGCTGCAGTGTCCATCAGATATAAAATCCTTCCCTTTTCCGGTGCTATCCATTTACCAGGATACTCTTTTTTAGATGCGAAATCATTCTGTAGAACCTGATAGGCAGCTTTTGATTTTTTTTCACCATTGATCCAGAAGGTAATCTGATTACTTTCATTAACCAGAGAAGGAAGCATGGTGATTCGTTTGCCATAATGTTCATCATCTACTGTGCCTATAAACCTGCGTTTGTCATCATGCGGTAATTCATGCCCGGGAAACAAGGACAAGGTATGCCCATCATCTCCCAACCCGAGTAAAACCAGATCAAAATGATTTTGTCCATAAGTGTCAAAATAATGCTTTATTTGTTCCTCATAATCATCAGCACAGGCTTCCAGGGAGAGATTTGTTTTGGGTCGGGTGTATTGTTTTTCTTTCAATTGGAGAAATGATAGTAAACTCTTTATTGCGTTGTGTGCATTGTTTTGTTCGTCATCCTGTGGTACATAGCGTTCATCCCCCCAGAAGAAATGACAATTGCCCCAGTCTATCTGATAAGATGCATATTGATGAATGATCTGTGCATAGACCGCAAGCGGCGTGCTGCCACCGGACAGCACTATCGAAAGTGGAGTAGTCCCATGGCTGTTCTCCTGTAGATATGATAAAAACCATTGGCTACAGGCAGCGATAAAATTCTCATCGCTTACTACATGCATGCCCTGCCAATCACTTGGTTTCATTGTGCCATATATTTCCGTCCTGCGCTAATAATTTGTCGGCTGCCGTAGGACCATAGCTACCCGGCTGATAGTTTGGAAAGCCACCGGGTGATTCTGTTTGCCAAACCTTCAATATAGAGCTAATCGCTCGCCACGACAACTCGACCTGATCCATCCGCATGAACAGTGTAGGATCATTTTCTATCACATCGAATATCAGATGTTCATAGGCTTCAGGCGTAGCCGCACGCAACTCTTCATGGAAATCAAAGACCATATCTACTTTCTTTAATTTCATATCCTGTCCGGGTTCTTTGGCATAAAAAGACAGATTGATGTCCATCTGCGGACTGATGTGTATGATGAGGAAATTTGATTCCCATACTTTATAATTTTCCTTCGGGAATGCAAAAATAGGTGTGCGCTTGAACTTGATGACAATCATACTGGATTTCTCAGCCAACATCTTACCGGTACGTACATAGAAAGGCACGTCCTCCCAGCGCCAATTATCGATATAAAACTTTACCGCTGCGTAAGTCTCAGTTTTGGAATCCGGCTTGACATTATCTTCTTGTCTGTAACCTTTGATATCGCCTTTGGCACCATACTGACCTCTGATCGCATATTGGTGCACTTGTTCTTCGGTGATAAAGCGAATAGCTTTGAGTACATCTACTTTTTTATTACGGATCTCATCGGGTTCAAATGTGATCGGTGGCTCCATAGCTATCATACACATCAACTGGATGATGTGATTCTGTATCATATCACGGAGCGCGCCTGCACCATCATAATATCCGCCACGCTCTTCCACACCCATATCTTCGAGGCCGGATATCTGGACCCAGTCGATATAATTCCGGTTCCACAGTGGTTCGAAAAAAGCATTGGCAAATCGAAAGGCAAGAATATTCTGTACTGTTTCTTTCCCCAGATAATGATCTATCCTGAAGATCTGATTTTCTTTCAGGACTTTACTGATCGATTTATTCAGCTCGCTGGCGCTTTCCGGACTATTTCCAAAGGGTTTTTCAAAAATGAAGCGTACTTTCTCCCGGTCATTTTTGAGCTTGTACTGGCCGATACGCTCTACTACAGGCGCAAATAAAACAGGTGAAATAGCCAGATAGAAGATTACCACTCCTTTGCCGCCGGTCGATTTTTTCCAGTCGCTTAATTTTTGATCTATCTGAACATAAAGTTTGTCATCAAGCAAATCACCATTTGTATAATCAATTGTCTTAGCAAACTCATCCCAACTTGCCTGTTCGGGCTTTCTTCGAGAATAGGAATTTAATCCCTCCCAATATTCAGTTTTTAAATTAGCGCACGAAATATTGTTGCGTGCAATGCCCCAGATAAAAAATTCCTTTGGCAGAAATTTATCTATATACAGATTATAAAGGGCGGGCATTAATTTACGGGTGGTGAGATCACCAGTGGCACCGAGAATGACCAGTTGTACCGGTGTATCCTGAATATTATTGTTGTTCATTTGCCTTATTTAATTTTTGTGGATTTGCCATCGGTTTCCCAATCGATATGATAAATTCCCTCACGGTCTGATCGTTCGTATGTATGTGCGCCGAAATGGTCACGTAAGCCTTGGATCATATTCTGGCCAAGTGCGCCAGAGCTAAGCATCTGAAAATAAGTGAGTGCAGATTGCATACAGGGTAAAGGATAACCTGACTCCAGGCTGATATTGACGATATAATGCAGATCAGGTAAATATTTAATTGTTTCTGCATACAATTCCTTATTCTGCAATAGGTGATCAGCCTCTGGTGAGGATTGATGCGCCTGATCCAGCAAAGGAAGCAGTGAAGAACGAATGATGCACCCGGCCCGCCAGTTCCTGATAACTTTACCGAGATCGGTGTTGTATTCGTAAGATTTTGATGCCTGTGCTATCTGATGTAGCCCTTGCGTATAATCCAGCAGGAATGCACAGTAGATAGCTCTTTGCAATTTAGCCTCTGAAATATCTGTCTTGTGGTGAGTAAATGAAACATCCGGGGACATCAGTGTATTTCTCAGGTCAATCCAACTCGATAAGTCACGGGTCATTACTGCCATATCAATCGTAGGAACAGGCACCTGCAGATCCATTGCGTCCTGACTGGTCCATTTGCCAGTGCCTTTTGATTTCGCTGCATCTTCGACATGATCCAATAAGTCTCCCTCCGCGAGATCGTCCTTTTTTCTGAGTACTATTATGGCTGATTCTATCAGATAACCACTCAACATATCTTGTGAACAATGTTCAAAAAAATCGGCAATTGTCGTATTAGAATGATGGGCTACATGACGCATCATTCCATATGCTTCTGCTATAATCTGCATCATGCCATATTCGATTCCATTGTGCACCATTTTGACATAATGGCCTGCCGAGCCATTTCCCATATATTGTGCACAGGCTTCACCGTTTGATTTAGCGGCAATTGCGTTCAGTACGGGTTCGATAGCGTGATAGGCCTCTTCATCACCGCCGGGCATGATGCTCGGGCCGGTGCGTGCACCTGACTCTCCGCCGGAGACGCCCATCCCCATAAAATGCAGTTTGGTATCTTTCAGCTCCTGATACCGGCGATTAGTATCCTTATAATAGGAATTGCCACCATCGATGATGATATCACCCGGGCTGAGTAATGGTTTAAGATCAGCAATGACGAGATCAACTATTTTCCCTGCCGGTACCAACATTATGATTCGTGCCGGTTTATTCAACGAGGCTACAAATTCCTTCAAATCTGAGGTCGCAAAAGCATTTGCTCTTTTTTCATCGAGTGTTAATTGTACCTGAGCCTTATTGATATCATAGCCAGATACGCCAAATCCATTGTCAGAGACATTGAGTAGCAGATTACGACCCATTGTACCAAGGCCGATAATCCCTACTTCACTTTTTGATTCCATAGTTATTTTATAAATACGATTTTTCCTAAAACAGTTCTGGGTGTGTCGAAGTCCGTAGTGGTAGCCATTATGTAATAAACACCAGAAGCAACCTTTTGGTTATTAAAATCTTTGCCATTCCAGGTTGCCTGACCACCTAATGACTGTGTCTCACTCACGAGGCGTCCATTGACATCAGTTATTTTTACATTTGAGTTTTGGGCTAAACCCTTGATCACAATAGGTCCGGAATAATCAGGCCTTACCGGATTCGGATAGATTGTCAGTGTAGCATCATGGTATGGGTTCCCTTTTGAAGCATCTGTTTTATAGACCTGGACACCATTAGTAGTACCGATGTACACATTTCCTTTTTCGATATCAATGGTTAGTGCAGTGATGATATTGGATGCGAGAGGGGAGTTTTCAGCTGTCAGGTGCAATAATACCTCATCACCGTATTTATTGGTCATAAATATCCCTTGTTTTGTACCAAACCATTTACGCTGTGCGCCATCCTCCGCTATAGCTGTAATCTCAGCACCATTGAGCAATGGTGTAAGACCTGTAGCGTCCTGGACTAAAGGATAGCGTGCTTCACAAGTACCATCAAACACACTCTCACCGCAATCGATGGTGAAAACTCCGCTGACCGTTCCTACCCAAATTCTGCCTTCACTGTCAGAAAAAATACTGGTTGGTTCCAGATTTGAATTTTCATATTCCGAATAAATAGGGATGACCACAGAGCGATCATCTGCTGAAGAAGCGATACTTGTTCCGGGATCGTACACTACTACTGCATTATTATCAGGAGCAGTAAACCATTTATAGGGTGAGGAAGGATTGAAGTCAACTTTAATCAATGCCTGAATATTCTGCGGCCCTGAAAAATTATAAATCTTATTGTCCGGAGTCTTTACGGCTATTGGCTCTATGCTGTTCATTGCCATCCACAGGTTGCCATCCTGGTCATATTTCACATCGGCTACACGCTCTGTACCTTCATCACCGGTAATCCCGATCAGGGGTGAGTTTTGTGAATTGTACAGAGTCTTTACACCATCCTTGTCTATAATCAGCCCATTATGCATGCTGCCCATAGCGAGTTCACCATCGGATGCTCTGGTATCGACAGTAGTGATATCTTCGATACCGAGATCAGTAGTGAAAAAGGGATCCGTAAATTGATTATAAATAGTCCACTCAGTGAAATCATATTTGAAAAGTCCTTCTTTGTTTTCTGAACCTAAGAAAATACGTGAATATCCACCGGCAGCGACATACAAAGCCTGCGGCGAATATTTTATCTGAAATGCTGCATTGGACCAGGGTGAATAAGCATTCCGGTCAATCCAATGTGCCCCAAACGACTGCAGGTCAAGGTATCTGAAACGATGGTAGGAATCTGCCAGCCAAAGTGCATCAGCAGTGAACACCGCATTTTTATTATCATTTATGACGGATTTATCAAAAGCCAGATCTTCCCGTGCATGATTAATGATGTGCATATTGGCCAGATTATCATCGGGTCTGGATCCGATAGCCACTAAAAAATCATTATTTGATCGCAGGAGATGAATATCTGTGATATCTGCAAAACTCTTGACCGGCGAAAGCATATTGTTACTTAATTGGTAAACCGAATTACCCAAAGCGACCACAATCGTATCCTTCCAATTACTCAGACTATAACTCTTTGAACCATCGGGATAGGGAATTTTTTGCCAATTACCAATGAATGAGATATTGGCAGATGAGTTTTGATCGATATAGCAGAGATTGAAATCATTGGTGAAATATAAGGTAGATCCAATGTTTGTCAGGTCATATACACCACCAGCTACTGTAAGCGTATTGGCAAATATCCTGTCTGCCATATCAAACTGTACCATTCCAAAAGCCATACACAAATAAACATTCGTGCCGATGCTCACCAGGCGATTGATCGTCTTATCACGAGCCAGTGTGTTATTGTTTTTAATGTCCTGAAAATTAAAAACTTTCCGATTCGAATCAATGATATCAATATTACCTGAGCTGTAATATACCAGCAGGCTATTGGTAGCCTCATTATATATCACTTTTTCAATAGCTGATTCAGTAAGACCATCTGTCTTGGTCATAAATGTGATATCATTCTGATCTGTGCGTGAGATAAACATGAGATCGACTCCTGTATTGTAAACTATATAATTGGGTGTGATAGTGACATCTTTACCTGAACGGCGGCACTGGAGCGATTCCCACCCATATAATTTTTGATCCTGAGCAGATAAATCAGATACGAATAAAAGAGTAATAAAAAATAATAGTATAAATCGAATTTCAGACATGTATATAAGTCGATTGAAGAAATGAAATTGTACCTTAACTTCTCCAAAAATTAACGAAACAACAAATTTAAAATTTTAGTGACTAATAAATAAAGTTAAACAAAATCAATGCCAAATCGAAGAGAATTTATAAAGAATACAGCCATAGTATCCTCTATGGCGTGGTTGCCTAAGCCAGTGTGGGGTAGAAGTAAAGCAGAGTTTACCAGCCTGCGCCCGGATATCCAACAACGTAAGTTCAGAAGTGTAGCTGTGGATAATTATATTGAAGTAGTGAAAAAAGGCATCGCAGATCCGGAGATGCGCTGGTTGTTTGAGAATTGTTATCCAAACACACTTGATACGACAGTTGATTTTGAATATCTTGATGGTCAGCCCGATACCTTTGTTATCACCGGAGATATCGATGCGATGTGGCTTCGGGACAGCTCAGCACAGGTGACACCCTATCTGCCATTAGCTAAGGAAGATAAGCATCTGAGGGAGATGATCGCAGGTGTGATCAATCGTCAGGTTCACTTTATCCATCTCGATCCCTATGCAAATGCTTTTTATAAAGATACAAGTAAAGTGAGCGAATGGAAAGAATCTGATATTACGAAGATGTTGCCCGGTGTGCATGAGCGGAAGTGGGAGATTGACTCATTATGCTATCCGATACGGCTATCTTATCTATACTGGAAGGCGACGGGTGATACTTCACCTTTTGATCTGAGATGGCAGGATGCGATTATTTTAATTCTTAAGACCTTCAGAGAACAGCAACGAAAAACCGATAGGGGACCTTATACTTTTCAAAGACGAACAGCCTGGGCCACAGATGGCGTTCCATTGTCCGGTTATGGTTACCCGGTTAAGCCGGTAGGTCTGATATGCTCTATGTTCAGACCCAGTGATGACGCAACGATATTTCCTTTTCTGATCCCGTCCAATTATTTTGCAGTAGAAATACTCCGGTATGCGGCAGAGATGTCAAAAACTATATTGAAAAATGAAGGTCTTGCACATAATTGCTGGTTGCTGGCAGAGGAAGTATCTGATGCATTAAAACAATATTCAACCACGATGCATCCTGCACATGGTCGAATTATAGGTTATGAAACCAATGCGATGGGTAGTTACAACCTT
>CAZGKN010000011.1:16922-20739 GCA_964525915.1 uncultured Saprospiraceae bacterium
ATTCACCTAATCTCCTCTCATTACCCTACCTGACTGATATGGAACTTATTAATCCGGATTATTGCCGAACCCGCGCCTTTGTGCTGTCTGATGATAATCCCTTTTATTTCAAAGGACTGGCAGGTGAAGGGCTCGGTGGGCCACATACCGGCATCAACACTATCTGGCCTATGGGAATCATCATGCGGGCATTGACTTCTTCAGATCCTCAGGAAATCAGCAAATGTCTTCAAATGCTGAAAACCACTCATGGCGGGACTGGCTTTATGCATGAATCATTCAATAAAGATAATGCGGCAGACTTTACCCGTAAATGGTTTGCCTGGGCGAATACATTGTTTGGTGAATTGGTGATTAAAGTGTACAATCATTGGCCGGAGCTATTAAAATAGCGCATTGCGGATAATACACCTATGGCTAAATTAATGGAAATAAAAAAGGGGGATGACTCCCCCTAAAACAAAATTTATTAAGCATTATTTAAACCGACCAGTGTTATCTTTTTTCTTCCCGAAAATCAGATATGAAATTTATAAAGGCAAAGATAAGTGATATTTATCAAATCGCGTATATAAATTCAATGATATTTATCAAATTTATAAAAAAGCATTATATTTTTTCATAATATCAAACACATATTTTTTTATATAAAATATAAATATCTGATTTACATATATGTACAAATATATTATTTTTACTTTAAGATTTTGCCATTTTGAAAAAAATTTTTAAAAAATTTCATTCGAGACCGGAATTCGGGTAAAATTTAGAAAACTTAAGAATAAAATTTGGGAAAAGTGCTTAATAACGATGCCTTGCTGAGGTAAAAGTAGAAAATGCTGCGTATTTTTTTTATTAAATGTATAATACACGTACCAACAGAGATTTATATATTAGAAAGTGTTTAAAACAAACTTTTTATCGTCAAAAAATGCCTTTGGTTTATCTTTGAAAGAAAAATAAGCTTTGTTTGTAGATACTCATGCACATTTGTATTCGGAGAAATTTGATGATGACAGATTATCAGTACTTGAAAATGCAAAAGATCAGGGAATAGAAGCGATATATCTGCCCAATATTGATTCAGGCACGATTGAAAGTATGCACCGGTTAGAACAGGATTCATCTTACTATTGCAAAGCGATGATGGGGCTACATCCCTGTTCTGTCAGGAGTGATTATGAAAGAGAATTAGATATAGTTCATTCCTGGCTTAGTCAGCGAAGTTACAGTGCCATCGGTGAGATTGGTACTGATTTATATTGGGATAAGACAACATTCGACTGGCAGGCAGCAGCTTTTGTCCAACAGGTAAAATGGGCGTACGAATATTCAATGCCAATCGTAATCCATTGCAGGGAATCTGTCAAAGAGACGATTGGATTGCTGGAAAACAACAGCCAATGGATCACTGGTGGAATTTTTCATTGTTTTAGCGGTGACCCGGAAGATGCAAAAAAAGTAATAGACATGGGCTATTACCTGGGAATAGGCGGGCCTGTAACCTACAAAAAAAGTATGCTTCGGGAGGTGGTAAGAGAAATCGGGCTGGAGCATTTAGTATTAGAAACCGATGCTCCGTATCTTCCACCGGTACCACATCGGGGTAGCCGGAATGAAAGTGCATATATTCCTTTAGTGGCAGCTACGATAGCCGGGATTAAGGATTGTGGACTGGATGAAGTAGCCAGTGTCACGACAACTAATGCATACAAGATTTTTAGTCAAAGCGCATCGTAGTGAAGGTTTATTGGCGGGATACCATTTATTTTATTGGGCTTTTGCGACCATTGAAGCTCTGGAATGCTTTACAAGTGTTTACTTCCTACCATCTGACCAGGTGGACAGGAAAGCCCATCCAGTGGGGTCTCCCTATGACAGTTTCAATTGAACCCACTACTGCATGTAATCTTCGCTGTCCGGAATGCCCAAGTGGATTGAGGTCATTTACCAGAGAGACAGGAAATCTGAAGACAGACTTTTTTAGAAATACCATAGATCAGTTGAGTAAACGGCTGATGTACCTGATTTTTTACTTCCAGGGGGAACCGTATATCAACCCGGGTTTCCTCGAAATGGTGCGCTATGCCACGGATAAAGGGATATATACCATCACATCCACTAACGGACACTTCCTGTCAGATGAAAACGCACGTAAGACGATAGAGTCGGGACTTGGACGTCTGATCATTTCTGTAGATGGTACTACTCAGGAGACCTATGAGATGTATCGTCGCGAAGGAAACTTGGAAACTGTACTGGAGGGGGCTCGTCGGGTAGTGGCATGGAAGAAAAAGCTAAAGTCAAAGACTCCGCATATCATTTTTCAGTTTTTAGTTGTCAGACCAAATGAACACCAGATTCCGGAAATCTATCGATTGGCCGATGAGATTGGTGTGGATGAAGTAAAACTAAAGACAGCTCAGATCTATGACTATGCGGCCGGGAATGATCTCATCCCCCGAAGTGAAAAATATTCCAGGTACGCAAGACAACCGGATGGTACATATAAGATTAAAAATGAGTTACTCAATCATTGTTGGAAATTATGGCATGCCTGTGTGATTACCTGGAACGGACTGGTAGTGCCCTGTTGCTTTGATAAAGATGCCAGTCATCGGCTGGGGGATTTGCGACAGCAAACATTTAAAGAGATCTGGCATAATGAGAACTATACACATTTCCGTACACAAATCTTACGTGGTCGTGATCAGATAGATATCTGCCGGAATTGCACTGAAGGCTGTAAAGTGTGGGAAAATGCATAAGTGTAGTAAAGTAAAAGGTGCACTTCAACTTACGGAATCGCCCAATCAATCGGTTTGATATGATGTGCACTCAGGTAATTATTTGTCTGTGAGAAGGGTTTATGCCCCGCGAATCCGGTACGTGCCAGCGGAGAAGGGTGAGCTGCTTCGATAATCAGGTGTTTATGTGTGTCAATTAACGATTTTTTACTTCGGGCAAAGTTTCCCCAGAGAATAAACACTACATTTTCTTTTCGGTCAGATATTTTATAAATGACGGCATCTGTAAATTGTTGCCAACCGATATCGCGATGAGAGGCAGGCTGATTCTTTTCTACCGTGAGGAAAGCATTGAGCAGGAATACACCCTGATGCGCCCATGCAGTCAAATCACCATGGTGAGGTGGCTTGATATCCAGATCATTGTATAGTTCCTTGTAGATATTTTTGAGTGAAGGTGGAATTCGGGTTTCTGCCGGTACTGAAAAACTGAGTCCCATTGCTTCACCGGGATTATGATAGGGATCCTGGCCTAGAATGACTACTTTTAATTCATCCGGAGGAGTCAGATCAAAAGCTTTGAAAATATCAGGGCCTTTTGGATAGATAACTTTACCATTGGCCTTTGCTTCATACAAATAAGCACGGATTGCATTAAAATATCCGGATTCGAACTCAGGTTGAAGCCATTCTTTCCATTTTTCATTAATTTTGACACTCATAATGGTGAATATAGTTAAATCCGCTATAACAATCGCAGTTATCTTTATCTCGTTGCCTTCGTCATTGTCTGCGCAGCGGGACACAGCCCGACAGGCAGTACCACCAACAATTACGGAGTTAAGAGCAACAATTTTGAACACCCGGGAATTACATAAAAGTAATATTTATTTACCCCGAAAATACATGCCTTTAATCTGTCAGTGGGAAGCTAAAATGAATCTTTTCGATTTTAGTTATTTCACGCTAAGCTTACTCTAATCTAAACTAGTAAAAATGTTAGAAGTCAAATTCGATGACGTCCCAAAGCATATAACACAGCAAATGGGTTTGGTAAAGCGGAAAATTGA
>CAZGKN010000011.1:20749-30333 GCA_964525915.1 uncultured Saprospiraceae bacterium
TTCGCTGCCGGTATATTTTCGATTGGGTTCGAAGCAGTATGTTGACTATTTGGAGCAAAAAAACCATTCACCTATCCTTCATTAAAATGCAAAAAGATCAGTTATTAACTGCCCTGAATCGGGTGGAAGCTCTTGCAAAGACAAGCCGATGGGGAAGATTGGGTGCTGCACCTTTGCAATATATCTTCGCTATATTGTACAGGGAGACATACTATCGCTGGACCCGGCGTGAAATCAGAATACGCAAAAGGACATTTTATAGTAGCATCATGCATCTCGCTGTTCCTTCGGGTATGGATATCTATCTGACTGGTGGAAAGACACATGATTCTGAAATTCGTCTGGCGCGATTCTTGATAAAAAATATATCAGAAGGCTCAGGGTTTTTGGATATCGGAGCGCATTATGGCTACTTTTCTCTTTTGGTTGCAAAAATAACAGGTGAGCAAGGGAGGATAGTTTCAATAGAAGCTTCACCGGCAAATTTTAAGAATCTGAACCAAAATATTAATGGTCAATCCAATATTGAAGCTTTTAATTTATTAGCTTCAAAAGCGAATGCAGAGGCCAGATTCTATGAATTTCCCAATCTGTATTCAGAGTACAATTCCATCGATATCGATCAGTTCAGGGAGCAAGAATGGTTTCAGCATAATCTGCCGAAAGAGATCATATTGCCAGCCAGACGAATGGATGATTTTCTGAATGAGATCAAATTCCAACCCCAATTCATTAAAATCGATGTCGAGGGCGCAGAATCATTGGTAATAAATGGACTTTCAGAGTATTTGACCCAATACTCGCCGGTGATAATGATGGAAGTTTTGTCAGCGACCCGTGGAAATGAATCTCATCTGCAGGCCATCAATACACTTTATACATTGGGATATCAGACCTTTAGTATTGGGACTGATGGTAAACGCAAACCTGTCCGAAATGTATCCGAATATCTCAATGTAAACCAACTGGATTCAGACAACATCGTGATAATGCGTCAATAGCTTTAAGTGACTAATGGTGTATTAAGACAGGCTAAAATAAACCGGTTATCATACCATTTTCATCAATATCAATGTGTTCAGAACTCGGTACTTCCGGGAGTCCGGGCATACGCATCATGGCACCAGTGACCGGTACTACGAAACCTGCGCCTGCCGCTATTTCAATCTCCCGTACAGTCAGATTGAAATTTGACGGGGCACCAATTTTCTTTTCATCATCAGAAAATGACTTTTGAGTCTTGGCCACACAAACCGGTAAGGTATTCAACTTGAGCCTTTTGATCAGTCGCAAATCATTTTTTGCCTGCGCACTGAATTCCACAGTGGAAGCACCATAGATCTGAGTGGCTATTTTAGTGATTTTATCTTCGATACTATCGCCCAATGCATACAGCGGCTCGTATTGCTGATCCTGGTTTTGATCCACTATATCAGTGATTTTCTGCGCCAGAGATTGTGCGCCTCCACCTCCTTTTGCCCAAATATCGATGGGCTCTGCGATGAAGCCCAGTTCCTGACAGAGTTGTTGCACTGCAGCGATTTCGGCATCGGTGTCAGAAACAAATTTATTAATTGCTACTACACAGGGTATATTGTATTTCTTACTATTGAGCAGGTGGCGTTTCAGATTTGAAAACCCTTTCTTTACTGCTTCTACATTTTCTGTTTTTAATTCAGCTAGCTCTACACCGCCGTGATACTTAAGTGCACGGATCGTAGCTACCAGCATAATACATTTAGGTACAATGTTTCCGGCGCGGCATTTTATATCAATGAATTTTTCACCACCGAGGTCAAAGCCAAAGCCAGCTTCGGTTACTACATAATCCGATAAAGTAAGACCCATTTTCGTAGCTACCAGTGTGTTCGTGCCTTGTGCGATATTGGCAAACGGACCACCATGAATAATCGCCGGTGTATGCTCAATGGTCTGAACGAGATTGGGCAGGAATGCATCTTTCAGTAAGGCAGCCATAGCGCCATGTGCTTTGATATCCCGGGCAAAAACCGGAGTGCGGTCATAGGTATCTCCGATATAAATATCACCCAGTTTTTGCTTCAATTCATTGCGGTTATTACTCAGACACAGGATAGCCATTATCTCAGAGGCAGCAGTAATATTGAATCCGGCTTCAGTGGGGACGCCATTACTCTTGCCACCTAACCCTGTGACTATCTGTCGAAGTGAGCGGTCATTCATATCCATCACACGCTTCCATTTGATCGTGCGCGGGTCGATACCGATGTTATTTTTTTTGTTTTGGATATTGTTATCAATCATAGCTGCCAACAGGTTATTGGCTTTTTCTACTGCCGCGAAATCCCCGGTAAAGTGCATATTGATATCTTCCATCGGTAATACTTGAGAATAACCTCCGCCGGCTGCACCGCCTTTCATACCAAAGACCGGGCCGAGTGATGGCTCTCTGAGTACTACTGTTGCTTTCTTGCCATTGCGGCACATCGCTTGTGTGATTCCTATGCTACACGTCGTCTTACCCTCACCGGCAGGTGTAGGCGACATAGCTGAAACCAGAATCAGATTACCTTTCCGGGCCTTTTCTTCATTGAGGTAAGTGAGGGGAAGCTTGGCCTTGTATTTACCGTAATAAATAAGGTCATCTTCATTGATATTAAGTTTTGCTGCAATTTCTCTGATATGCACCATTTTGGCTTTCTGTGCTATCGAAAGATCATTCTCCATTTGTTCTATTATTTTCTGAAATGTGCAAAGGTAAATTCTAGTTTGTATAAATTGTAATGTTCAATAAATATAAAATTATATTTTTAGAAATACACTTGTATCAAAATATTGAATAAAATATTATAATTTTACAATATTATATATCGATAACTAACTAACTAAGTAACTCCTCCAGAATGATCAATATGGCCATGACCATGACGAACCAGCCAAAGAGTGGTTTTAGTTTTTCATTCGTGTAGCGTTTGGTGAGATTGCTGCCATAGAGGATACCGCCGATCGCAATAGTGGCAAAGATGGCCAGCAGCATCCAGTTTATATGAACATTATTGTGCAGGTCACCCAGAAAACCAATTGTAGCATTCAAAGAAATGATTGCCAGTGAAGTTCCGATAGCTTTTTTCATCGGGAGTTTTGCCAGGATGACAAGGCCAGGAATAATCAGAAAGCCGCCGCCTGCACCGACCAATCCGGTGATACAGCCTACCAATAATCCTTGCAGAGAGATATATGGATAGCGGAATTCCTGCTCTTCATTCCAGGGTTTACGCTTGCTGCCTAATTTTTTACTGGTCATGGCAATAGAGGCCATCAGCATTACTATTCCAAAGAGGACGAGGAAGAAAGTGGGTTTTGGAACAATGAAATTTCCCCAGTGCAGTACCGGATCCGGAATGCGTGGAACTCCGAATGAACGAATCAGAAATACAGTGATGATCGATGGCATGCCAAAAAAGAAAACTGCTTTCCAATGGATATTTCCCAGACGGAAATGATTTATCGCACCGGAAAAGCTGGCAATGCCTACAACAAAAAGGGAGTAAGTTGTAGCTGTGACTACATCAATCTTAAATAAATATACCAGAATAGGGACGGACAGTATGCTGCCACCACCCCCAATGAGACCCAGTGATAAGCCCATCACAAACGCTGATAAATAACCGATAATCTCTAACCAGTGCATGATGATATGGAGTAAGAATACACAGTGTGTGAGTCAGGCATTATTCTACAAACAATGCGGAGATAGATCGGTGCTCATGTGTGTTGCGAATGGCCCGGGCAAACAGTTTGGCCGCAGACAGAACTTTTATCTTTGCTGATTTTTGTTTCAGGGGGATAGTATCTGTGACGATTAGTTCGAGTAAGCTTGACTTTGCTATATTTTCATACGCATTACCGGATAAAATAGCGTGTGTACAAACTGCCCGTACTGATTTGGCTCCTTTATCTATGAGTGCATCAGCAGCTTTGCATAATGTGCCCGCGGTATCCACCAGGTCATCGACCAATATGATATCTGCGTCTTTAACATCGCCGATCACCGTCATTCCCGCAACTTCGTTCGCTTTTTCACGATATTTATCGCAGATGACAAGATCTTTCTTGAAGTATTTAGCATAGGTACGTGCTCTCTTAGTCCCGCCAACATCGGGCGATGCAAATTTTGCATTTTCAAGATTTAGTGATTGGATATATGGCATGAATATGGCTTCACTTTTCAGGTGGTCGACCGGAATGTCAAAAAATCCCTGTATTTGTTCAGCATGCAGATCCATCGTCATAATCCGGTCCACGCCGGCGGACTGAAGGAGATTGGCGATCAGTTTTGAAGTAATCGGCACACGGGGTTTGTCTTTTCTATCCTGGCGGGCGTAACCATAGTAAGGTATCACAGCTGTGATGTATCCTGCACTCGCGCGCTTTGCAGCATCGATAAAAAGCAGCAATTCAAAGAGATTGTCCGTAGGTGGAACGGTGGACTGGATGAAAAAAACAAAGGCACCCCGAACAGATTCATTGATGATTGTCTGCATCTCTCCATCACTGAACCGATTGATGGTCCGACTACCCAGTGGCTGACCATAATAGTCCGCTATTTTTTCAGCCAGATATTCTGTTTTCTCACCGGAAAATAATTTCACTTCTACCATGGAATCAATATTGGAATAGGATTTATTTAACACGGGGCGAAGTTAGGATATTATTTAAAATTACGGGAATCACGCCCCCACATTAATTTATTGCGCATCGTACTGAGAAATGTAATCTCGCTCAGATTAACCATTTTTATCTGAAATGGCGCTTTTGTAAGTTTCAGTTTTGTCTCGGCAGTAATCATTTCATACCGGGAATCCAGTGTACATAGAAAATTCTCAGTCCGGCCCTCAGCAGTAATCTCAATTACACTATCATCATGTAGTACAAGTGGACGTACATTAAGATTATGCGGGGCTATCGGCGTAATGATAAAATTAGAAGCAGTAGGAATTAGAATTGGCCCGCCACAGCTAAGGTTGTAGCCTGTAGATCCGGTGGGAGTGGCGATTATGACACCATCTGCCCAGTAACTATTGAGAAATTCGCCATCGATCGAGATGTGAATTACAATCATGCTCGAAGTATCACGCTTCACGATGGTCATATCATTGAGTGCAAAGGGAAACGGATCAAAAAGATGATCATCAGTATCCAGTTGCAGCAATGATCTCTTTTCGTAAGTGTGATCACCATTAATTAATTGAATGAGTGCCTGTCGGGTAATGGATTTTTCAACTTTTGCCATGAACCCCAGCCTGCCAAGGTTTATACCGAGGATAGGAATTCCTCTGTCACCAACGATTCGTACTGCACTCAGGATGGTTCCGTCACCACCGAGTGTCACTAAAAAATCCGGATTGAAATCCAGTGAAGAGAATTGTTCAAAGTTGTGGGCTTCCGGGTATGCCGGCAACAGTAATTTGACTAGTCTGTCATAATATACCAGCTTTATATTAAGCTCTTCAGCTACTTGTTCCAGTGTGGTGAAATAGTGAATCTCTACCGGATCGATATATTCACCAAAGACAGCTATGGTCATCATAAGCCAGCATTAAAATGTAAATATAACCCATTCTCACCGGTATGATTCACCGAATATTCGATACGCAGGAGTTTATTGTAATAGAATACGATATCCAGACCAATTCCTCCGCCTATGAGTGGCCGGTTGACGAAGGAGTTCCCCACAGAATAAAATCGGTCATTTACATAACCGATATCCGTATTGGCAGTGAGATATATTCTCACTGGTAGGGTACGGTAAGCCTTCAGTGGCATATAATTTTGCAATTGATAGACTTTATCCCATACAAGGAACCTGAGGCTATTTCGTGAATACGCATAATCCTGACCGTTCATCACATAGTTTTCATATCCTCTCAGGCTCTCATCATTATAACCCAGGGATTTTGTGAAAAAATAGGGCGTTTTCGCCCGATCAAGATTATAGCTGGCACAGATAGTGTTGCTTAAACTCCACTGATTATTGATCAGAGTATAAAAACCTGCGTAAGCACCGATTTGCTTCTGATGGATCTGACCTTTTTTAAAATTTTCCGTACTTGTAAACCAGGCATTGAAGTATTTACCCCTCGTCGGGTAAGGCGCTATATTCCGGCTATCGTGTGCTGCGAAAAGTGTGAGCTCATGTAGAAATAATCGCTGTGCGGGCAAATAATCCGGGTTCAAGAGACGGCGCACACTTTCATCTACCCGCATATCGATGAAATTATTAAACATGGAGAAAGTCCAGAAGAGATAAGGGCGGTAATTGACTGAAAAACCAAATTTAGTTCGGGTAAGCAAATTCAATGATTCGTCACGATAGAATATTAGTTTATTCTGATAATTCATGTAAGCCAGATCACGGTTTTTTGCATAAAAAAACAGAAAACCGGCTCCCAGTGTCTTTTTTTTATTGAGATAAGGAAAATTATATTCCAGTGAAAACTTTCGCGTGAAGCCACCTTGCACATAGGCACTTAGTTTATCAGCATTGCCGGTCAGATTGATGTGGCGAAGATTCAGGCCATAACTGATTTTAGTCAGTGAGAGTTTGTAATTGTACAGCCATTTATTCAGGTCATTGTCCAGAAACTCAAGTAAAGGCGCGGGATAGATATACCAGGATTCGGTCAGGTTGATATTCAGAGAGATAGTAGATGAATCGGAATCAATATTTTTGACACTGATACTTGCAGCAGTAAACAAGCCGGTATTCATGATCCGGTGCTCATTTTCTATGATGAGATCGATGATATCGGGTAATCGGATCGTGTCACCTGTGTGCATTGTCATATTTCGTGTTACTACATATTCCTTTGTTTTCTTCAGACCATGTAGTGTAATTTGTTTAATTTGCAGGGACTGACAATTTGCACCGGAGAGCTGAAAGATGGAAATCAGGATACAAATAGCAAATATGCGCAATCCGGGTATCCGCTGGTAAAACCTGTGATATTTTATTAATACATACATTGAAACAGGTGCAAAATAACTGAAAACCTTTATTAGTCAGTTAATTGTAAAGCATTTTACTGAATTGCTTTTTGATGTTTTAGTGCAAATAGAGCAAGTGATTGAATACTGACCGGGAATAAATTTCCGTTTTTGACTGAAGTATTCTATCGATACCCGGTCTAAGCAAGGTTTACAACAAGAAATGGCGATTTTTATGGCTAATGCATTGAAGTTCAGGAAATATAAAGCGGTATGCGTAATTAGTTGTATCTTTGCAACCTTTACGAAAAAGCAGAAGCTTTGATTTTTTAATTTAAAAGTAAATTATGTCCAAAAAGAAGGTACTGGTAGTAGCCGAAGAGCTATATCCATACACGCCCGAGAGTCTAATTTCAAAAATAATAGGTGACCTTCCTTCAAATATCCATGAAGCCGGCATGGAAGTCAGGGTCTTGATGCCCCGCTATGGAATAATAAATGAACGAAGACACCGATTGCACGAAGTAGTGCGTTTGTCCGGTATGAATATTATCATCGATGATGATGACTACCCACTGATTATCAAGGTAGCATCGCTGCCAGGTGTGCGTCTGCAGGTGTATTTCCTCGACAATGAAGAATTCTTCAAACGTAAGTTTATGTTTCATGATGATGAAAATAAACCTTTCGAAGACAATGAGGACAGGATGATATTTTTCTGTAAAGGAGTGATAGAAACGATACGAAAGTTTGGTTGGCCGGCGGATTATATTCATTGTTTTGGCTGGATGACTGCATTGATTCCATTTTATTTAAAGACGGCATACAAGAATGACCCTATATTGAATCGTTTTAAGATAGTATATACACCGTATGATGAACCAATCGCAGATTTTTTTACCGATAAATTTGCGGTGAAAGCTTCTATTAATAATCTGGAACCAGAAGATTTGAAGCCTTTTCTCAATAAGGGTAAAGTAGAATTGATGGAAGGTGCAGTTAATTATGCAGATGGAGTTATCAAAGGCAGCGAAGAGCTTAGTTCTACCGTTGAGAAAGCAATTAGTAAATTGAAAAACACTCCGGTTTTGGATTTTGTAGCTCCTGAAGAAGTAAAGAAGGAGTACGTCCAGTTTTACAACCAATGGTCTGAATAGAATTAGAATTTTATCACAATCAATATTATTCATTAGTGCGATTAATTTTTGTCCCTTTAATAGCCTTATTGGCGCTTTGTATAGCATGTAATAAACCGAGTGACTTTGGAAAAGAATTGGTCGAGGGAAATAACATTCCCTGGTTTATTACTGATTCAATGCCACTGGAAGCTACTACCGTATTAGGTGATAGTGTCCTGACTTATTATGCACCTATCGTGCAGCGATCGTTGGCAAGTTTTAAGCTGGGGATTATGCCGGATCCTAATTTTGGAACGTTGACAGCAGAGGTTTATGCTCAACTGGATGTGATAAACGGGACTACTGATGCATCACCTCTGAAAGACGCTCAGATTGACTCTGTCACCTGGGCTATAAACTACGATAGCGATTCTACACATCAGTATGGTCATTTTGACAGATTGCTGGATTTCAATGTATTTCGGATCAAAGATGATCTGAATGATAGCAGGTTTGACTCCATCTATTCGAATCGCCAGCTCCAGGTCTGGGATGATCCGGTAGCAGAGTTAACTGGTTTCCTTCCTAAGCCGTATCCAAAAGATAGCACGAAGATGAAGTTTTATTTCAATGAATCATTTAAGACATTTCTGAAGACATTGCCGGATTCCAGCTTCGCATCTACCGAAAAACTACAGCAAGTATTTGAGGGTCTGGCTATCAAAGCAAAGACTGTCACAGGAAGTTTGTTGAGTTTGAGATTGTACGGAGGGTCAAATGCACTCAATATCTATTATACTAAAGCAGGTGATACGACACACCGGATACTTACACTGGGTGCGTTGGCGACCGGTCGAAACCACAATTATTTGCATCATGATCTTACAGGTAGCAGATTGGCATCAAGCCTCGCAAATCCGGATAATGACACCATCCTGTATGTACAGGGGCTGGGTGGGCCTATGGTCAGGATTGAATTGCCAGTCATTGGAGCAGACTTTGGCTATATATTGAATCAGGCTCAACTGGAAGTTACAGTTTCGGCTGATAATGATAATAGTATCGGTCAGCCGGCGCGATTCTGGCTTTATACCCGCAATTCAAATGGGACACTCAGTAGTATAGCTGATGCGCTCAATGCAGCAAATGCCAATTCGCTTGAGATTTTTGGCGGTACAGCAGAGAAATATGTAAAAAACGATGGAACCTTTGAATATAAATACAAATTAAGATTAACGGAATTCATGCGGCAGATGATCAAATACCAGAGCAACAATGTTGTCTATCTGGGAGTAGCATCCATAGGTACAGATCCGGGCAGAGCGGTGATTACTTCGACTAAAGCGCAGCATAATCCTTTGCGATTGAGACTCATTTTTTCAAAAAAGTTGTAATTTTACTATCATGTGTGGCATTGTAGCTTATATCGGGCAGAAAGATGCATATCCTATCCTGATTCAGGGTCTGAAGCGTCTGGAATATCGTGGATACGACAGCGCT
>CAZGKN010000011.1:30343-44785 GCA_964525915.1 uncultured Saprospiraceae bacterium
GATTTAAATATTTATAAGCGAAAAGGAAAAGTGACCGAACTGGAATCCTTTTCTGCCGGACTAAATAAATCCGGTCACATAGGTATGGGTCATACCCGGTGGGCGACACATGGGAAGCCGGATGATATAAATGCGCACCCGCATAGTTCCACGGATGGTCGTCTGGCGATAATTCACAATGGAATCATCGAGAATTATGCCACATTGAAAGAAGCTTTGATTAAGCTCGGACATGTATTCACAAGTGAGACAGATACTGAGGTATTGGTTCATCTGATCGAAGAAATCCAGAAAAAAGAGAAGAGTAGTATAGATGAAGCGGTACGACTCGCACTGACAAAAGTAACCGGCGCGTATGCCATCGTGGTAATGGACAGAAGCAATCCTGATATATTGGTTGCTGCACGGAAGGGTAGTCCATTGGTAGTCGGAGTTGGCGAGAATGAGTATTTTCTGGGATCGGATGCTACGCCGATTATTGATTATACGAAAAAAGTAATCTATCTGCAGGATGAAGAAATGGTCGTAGTCGATCATGGTAAATTGCTGATAAAGAGCTTGCGCAATGAGGTCAAAGATCCGAAGATAGAATACCTGGATATGGAGATCGAGGCGCTGGAAAAAGGTGGCTACGAACATTTCATGCTCAAGGAAATACACCAGCAACCTGAGACTGTAGCTGACTGTATGCGGGGCAGGATTAATAGTGAAGAAAACTGGGTTCATCTGCGGGGAATCTCTGAGTATGAAGAGAAATTTATCAATGCCAAACGCTTGATTATTGTCAGTTGCGGTACGAGTTGGCATGCCGGCCTGATCGGCGAATATCTGTTTGAAGATCTGGCCAGATTACCTGTAGAAGTTGAATATGCATCTGAGTTCAGATACCGCAATCCGGTAATTACTCCGGATGACATAGTACTGGCAATCTCCCAGTCAGGTGAGACTGCTGATACACTGGCTGCGCTTGAATTGTCCAAAGAGAGATGGGCATTGACCTATGGTATAGTCAATATCGTAGGCTCCTCAATCGCCCGTACTACACATGCCGGATCCTATATTCATGCCGGTCCTGAGATAGGTGTTGCTTCTACAAAGGCATTTACCAGTCAGGTCACACTACTAATATTGATGGCACTCAAACTGGCAAAAGCCAGAGGCACGATATCCAAATCCAGGTTCAATGAATTATTATTGGAATTGGAAAGAATACCAGAGAAGATCAGACAGGTACTACAGAAAGATGAGCAGATCAGATATATAGCCAGTGAAATAAAAGATGCAACTAATGCAATTTATCTGGGTAGGGGCTATAATTTCCCTATTGCACTGGAAGGTGCCCTCAAACTAAAAGAGATCTCCTATATCCATGCAGAAGGCTACCCGGCTGCTGAGATGAAACATGGGCCGATCGCGCTGATCGATGAGAAAATGCCGGTGATAGTCATCGCGACCAATAATCATGCGTATGATAAAATCGTGAGCAATGTACAGGAAGTAAAAGCCCGTAAAGGCGTAGTCATTTCTATAGTGCGTGAAGGTGATGAACAGATTACAGGTCTATCTGATTATTACATCGAAATACCTGCTACTGAAGATCCGCTGACTCCTTTGCTCTCCGCCATTCCTTTACAATTGTTATCCTATCACATAGCGTGCATGCGGGGTTGTAATGTAGATCAGCCCAGAAACCTGGCTAAGTCAGTCACCGTCGAATAATCTTTGCTTAGAATTAAACAACAATGAAAGAAATCAAAAATATAGAATATAACACCTCTCGCGACAATCTAATATTGCCTGAGTATGGACGACATTTCCAAAAGTTAGCTAATAGTATAAAGGAAATCGAAGATCCAGAAGAACAGAGAGTTTACATCGAACATACCATAGATTTGATCATCCAGCTCTTTCCGCAGACTAAGATGGTGGATAACTACAGAGAGAAATTATGGCATGACGTGTATTATATGGCCAATTTTGAATTGAAAGTATTGCCTCCCAGTGGCATCAAACCTACCCTGGAAGACCAAATGCTCAAACCCGGCAAAATTGATTATCCGCAGCACAGACTTAAATACAGGCATTATGGACACAATGTCGATGTGTTGGTAGAAAAGGCTTTGCAGATGGAGCCGGGCCCGATTCGCGATGAATTCGTGGAAGTCATCGGCTCGTATATGAAACTCGCATACCGGATGTGGAGTAAAGAGCATTTCGTCAGTGATGATGTGATAAAGGAAGACCTCAAACACATGTCAGGACACAGATTGACCATTGATGAAGAACAGGATTTGGATTCATTGGTTTCCTCACAGGCAAAAAAACGTTTTGCAACTCAAAATTCCGTTCTGGCCCCACCTTCCAAACGTAAGCCAAAAAGAAAAAAGAGCGGCAAACGTAAGCCATGGCCACCCAGTCAACCAGGGCAGTAGTTTTTTTAATTTTTGTTTTTTTAATACCATCAGGCAATTCTGAAGTTTGTTTTATATTTCACCGTAAAAATTAGTTACACCACGGAATTTTAAGTTGTATTTTTGCGTTTTAAAATAATTAGAAGTTTACTGATTTCGTTTTCAATTTATACTTGCTTGTGAAAAGTAATAGAAAAAGGAATAGAATACGCTAAAACAGATGTAAAAATATAGTTTAAATGGCAGAGTTCAGGCAATTAACCAAGGCAGAAGAAGAGATCATGCAATATTTCTGGGAATTGGGTGAAGTGACAGTTTCCGATATTATTGAGCGTATGGAAGGTGGAAAACCTCCCCATTCATCCGTATCTACTATTGTACGAATACTTGAGAAGAAAGGTTTTGTAGATCATAAAGCCTATGGCCGTACCTATGTATATTTTCCTATAGTTTCAAAAGAAGAATATAGTAATCAGGCAATTCATAAGTTCGTAGAGGATTATTTTTCAGGTTCGTATGAGCATTTAGTATCTCATATAGCACGAGTGAAAGATATCCGGCTGGAGGAATTACAGGAGTTGTTTGATTTGATTGATGACAAACCGAAGTAATCTGCACGAGTGATGATTTTGCTGACATCCATAGTTGTTTCTGGCATTATCTGGGCAATAATGCTGGTACCGTATCATTTATGGCTAAGGAAAACAACATTATTCATCGCACAGCGTGTTTATCTGTATGCGGCGCTCATTGGAGGACTGGGTTTTGGAATATTGTTTTATTACATTCAGACTTATGGCCGGCTCGATATAACAGCACTGCGACCATTGGCAACCGGATCCAATCCTGCGCATCAAATTGGAAAATGGGTGAGTCCGATGGTAGAAGTCATGCAGTCTCCTGTGGATAATATTCAATCAATATTGTATATTATTTATTTTACCGGTGGTTTATTTTTAGTAGGCAGGCTTATCTACCAAATACAAGAAATTTATCGAATCGCTCATTACTATTCTACTGTCCAGCATGGTCGGCAACAAATTATTGAAACGACTGAACATCATACACCATTTACTTTTCTCAGACTGATATTTTTTAGTAAAAATCATATTATTGAGGAATCTGACAAACTGGTTATATATGAACATGAAAGAATTCATTCCCGGCAGTTGCACAGTATTGATATCTTTTTATGTGAATTGCTGGGGGCAATGAGTTGGTTTGTGCCCATTTTATGGATTTATAAGCGATATTTCAATGAACTTCATGAGTGGATAGCAGATGAAGCAGTGATCAGGAATGTACCACTTGCATTGTATGGGCGTTTGCTTATCAGTCAAAGTCTGGGTGAGGGGATGCCTTTTACGCATCATTTTTCTTCAGGTGATCTGAAAAATCGTATCCTGAAGATGAAACAGGCCCGGTCAGGTAAATGGAATCTGTCCATATTTATATTATATGTGCTGATATTACTGTCTGGAATCAATGTTTTTGCAGGACTGCGCTTGGATTTGCCTAATGCACTTAATAATCAAAGTACAAATAATATTGGTCGCGAGATTGTATATCTCAATCTTAATTCCGGATTTACCTTAATTCCGGATGGACATAAGCCCGATATTCCGCCCACTGCCAGTTTTCCAGGAGGAAATGAGGCATTGAAAGCCTATTTCAGTGAGCATTTAGGAGAAGTAAACGCAATCACATCTTCAGAAAAAGGTACTTATACGCTTAAAATTTATCTGGATGAGAAAGGTGACGTGGCAAATATGTCCATAGTAGAGCCTTGCCCTGTATCGATAGAAAAGAAATTTGATGAAGTAGTAAGGAATATGCCCAATTGGATAGCTCCGCTTTATAAAGGCAGGCGAGTTTCATCCTCAGTGCTGATACCAGTCACAATTGAGTAATTTTTTGGTAGCTCATTTTATTATCTATAGCGGTAATTCAATGATGAATTCAGTTCCTTCACCGGTAACAGTCCTGAAGTAAATTTTACCATTGAATGACTCGATGATGGATTTGCTCAGCGCAAGCCCAAGGCCCATACCTGATGTCTTTGTAGTGAAATTCGGGCTGAACACATTTTCTCTTAAATCTTCCCGGATACCAATACCATTATCTCTGACCCGGATGACGGCAAATTGATTATTGGCTTCGAGATAAATATCGATCTTACCCTTGCGACCATGCGGAATAGATTGGAGTGCATTTTTCAGCAAATTATTCATCACACGCATGAGGTGAGCTCTGTCAGCCATGACATAGATATCATCGATGGGCTCGAAGTAATGGAAAGTAGCCTCGTCGTGTTTATGAAAGAGATCATGGATATTGGAGATCAGCGAATTTAAGTTGATAAACTCCATGACAGGTGCAGGCATTCGGGCGAAGTTGCCAAATTCACCGGCTATTTCAGCCAGATTATCTATCTGCTCTATTAGTGTATTTGTAGTGCTGCGGATACTTTCTTCCACTTCCGGATCGACTTTTCCCTCTACCTTACGCATCAGATATTGAGCGCTGAGCTTCATTGGCGTCAGCGGGTTCTTTATCTCATGTGCCACTTGTCGCGCCATTTCACGCCATGCGCCCTCACGCTCACTTTTAGCCAGATGATCTGCACTCGATTCCAATTGGGTGATCATGTTATTGTATTCCTTGATGAGCGTACCTATTTCATCTGATTTATTCCAAACTAATATTTCATTTTTCTTGCCCAGTTTTATTTTTCTGAGATTTTCGACTAAGCGTACTATGGGTTTTGTTATAGAGTTAGCGATTCCGATAGCGATGGCGCCGGACATCAATAGCAGGAAGACATATACATTGAGTAAAGTTCCCAGGAAATCTGCCGGAGCAAAGATATTCCTGCCCATCGATGATTTTACCGGGACCTGTAACCAGGCAATTTTTTGGAGCTGATCATTGCGCAAGGGAAGGAAAGCTTTATTTATCAGGTTATTGGCGGAATGTATATTAAAATAATACGGAGAGCCGTCCAGGGCCAGTTCAGCATAAGCTATAGGTGGCATTTTTTCTACCAACTGTGGTTTGAATACATTGCTCTGCGTCGAGAATACTTTTGTACCCGTCAGATTATAGATTGTAAAATCCAGTTGATGCGAATTACTAATATCCATCAATGCCGAAACTCTGAGAGAATCAAGCTGAGTACTATTGAGTTTATGCTCTATCTCAGTAACCAGTGCAAATGATTTGTCATTGACTTGTTGTTGCTCCATTTTGATTGAAAGGTCCTTGAAGTAAAGACTGGTCACCCAGGCAATGGCGACAAAAGAAAGGACGATAACAAAAATGATGGAAAATTCAATCCTTTGCCGGAGGTTTAATCTGCGCGAAAAATATATCGGCAATTGTAGAGGTAGTATTCTATATACTGAATTGATCACAGAAAGAATGACCGCCAGTAAGATAATAACCATAAACAGGAAAGAGAAGAGCGAGACCGGTTTGATCATTCCTTGCAGATCTTTACCTATGATGATGGAGGTCTCCGGATTCAATTGTCTGATTAGTTCAGACCTTATACTTGTACTGATGATACGCTCATTGCTCCCCTGCATAATGGCTTTGACATCGATGATATCCGGGTACATCCTGCCCTGACTTTCTATCAGTCTGCCGGATTTGTAGATAGCGTAGTCGTATTTAAATAATGGAGTAAGGCCGAGGAATGGTACTCTGCGCTCTGTTACCAGATTGGCAGGAATCATGTTCTTCTTTTGCATCAGGATGTAAAACAAGGGTACGGGATCATGCTCACCCGAAGTCCAGTAAAATTTTAATAATCCCCCATGTAGCACATCATTTACTTTCGCAAATAAATAGTGTTTTTTATCTGTAAATTTCAGTTGATTACTTTGCAATAAATCATATACATTCTCACTGCCAATGCGGGTATCGGCATTTTTGATAATACAGATACTGAAATCATAATAATTTGATAAATATTCGTCTTTGGTCAGACCAATCCTGAATATCTCTTCTATGCGTCTGATATCCATATCGTGGATAGCCTGATCCAGCTGCGGATAGAATTGTCTGTTTGTCTTCAGAAAGAGTACCAATTCATTCAGGTGCTGAATCGCTACGTTATCTGCTGACCGAGCTAGCTGTGATACCAATTTGCGTTTTTCGTCATTTTCCCTGTCTCTGTTAAACTTAAATAAGGTGATCGTAGCAAAAGCAGAGAAAAAAATCACCCAGATGACCAGCCAACCTAAAGTCGGTGATTTTATTTCTATAAAAATATCAAAGATCAGTGCAAAGAGCAGGCAGACCAGAATCACGATATAGACGGGCATATTGAGTTTCGAGACTAAGAGTAATGCTGCCAGCAACAGAGATGTCACGAGCATTGCGATTGCTTTTTCTTTGAAATTAAGTTTATAGCGAACCAGTAACGAATTGATCAGATATGAAAAGAAAAAAAAGCGAATTATGAGAATAGCAAAGATGAGTATGCCCAATAAAGGAACTACCCCCAATGTCAAAAAGGTACTGAATTCAAAATCTACTCCTGAGTTAGTTACTAATTCACGACAGAAGTTTAATAATAAAAAAATACTCAAAAAATTGAGGAAATAGAAAATCGTCCCTAATTTAATATTCCTGTACCTGGTTTTTTTTGCAAAAACAAACCAACGGGGATACTGCAGTATATGAGTGAGAAAGGTGAAGTAGAGTGCTATAAGTATAACCAGGTTGCCAAAAGTGCCAGAGAGAAATTGAGTTGTATCGGTCGAAGAGCTTATCAACTGTCGATCAATTCCAGCCCCTATACCTGACCAGTAATCCACTGCCCGAAATAAAATCGGGATAAATAATAGGATCAAAAAAGGCCAGATTTTGGTGAGTTTTTTGTTTTGGGTCAACGTCAGACTGATACTAATAAGTAATAAGCTGTATGCGAGGCAATACAAGATTAGCTGCCATCTGGTATTTCTTGTATTTGATTGTGAAACATCCAAGACGATCGCAATGCCCTTTCCCTGATTATCTTTCAGAATCTGACCATTTGCATTTGATTTATCAGAAGAAGAAATAGAAGTAAATTTGCCCGGTAAATTAAACTGACATAATACGCGCAGATCAGATTTTTGATATTGAATTGGGTAAATCCGGGAAAACACAGAATCGCCTGAAAGGTACCAGTTATTATTTGCCCAATCCACGGAATAATATAAATCCGGCTGGCTCCAGGCTGCTAAATCACCTCCTTTTAAGATTGCAAGAGTAAAAGGCAATTCAATTAGCGATTGAAAGTGTTTTTTTTCAGCGTTAAGCTTCTGAGAATCATTGACCGCCCACTCCAAAAGTGTGTTGAAATTCATAGGTGAAGCAATGTATTTATTAATCAGAGATTCTTTCTCCAGGAATAGCGCCTGAATGTCCTGAAATTGTTTTGCCGTGCTGTATTGGGTAGTCGAATTTTTCCATTGAAAAATAGCCAGAATCGTAAAAATAAAAATTGCTGACGCAAACAGTATATAGTTGATTGGACGCAATTTCATTGTATTATTATATATGACTATGTATAATCAGCTTATAAAAACAAAAATACACATTATAATTTTATTCTATAACATTTTAGTAACTGTCGTTTGTAAAACAAGGTGTAATGTTACTTTGCCGTTATTCCATTCCGACCGTCAATGGAATCAATGATTCGAAAGAACTTCATTATTTTGGATCTCCTTCTATAACAGCCAGAGTAAATTTCAGAAGGGCTGAATAGGCGAAAGCGAGGCAGAAAAATGAAGTTACCTGAAAACTGTCATTCACGTTAGTATTGGGTTTCTGGAAAAATTTTGTGAAAAACAATTATATTTGAACCCGAAAACAAATTTTGCCCGTATGCCCGAATACTTCCCATTTAACATTACTCACGATTCATTCCTGAGGAGCATCCTGTCAGATCGTGGTGCAGCAATAGCATTTATGCAAACATTCTTACCGGATTCTGTTTCGGATCGACTTGATATCGAAGCATTTACACATGATTCGACTACATTTCTCAGTAGAGATATGAGCACACGATATGCTGATTTACTTTTTGAAATACCGGTAAAAAATTCAGCAAAGAAAGTTACTGTTGCCATCTTAGTAGAATTGAAATCAGTTCAGGAGAAATATGTCAGTTTTCAATTATTGGAATATGTAGCGCTGGCGTATAGAAAACAAGTGAAGAAGAAACGCAGGTTACAGCTGATCATTCCTGTCATCTATTATCACGGTAAATCCAGGTGGGTTCCAAAATCTACTATTGATTTTTTCGAAGATGTGCCACCGGATTTTATCAAATATATCCCTCAATTTGACCAAATCTTTATCGACTTAAAAGGTAAACCCGCTGAAGAAATAGATGACATCAGAGATGGGCTTCTCAAAACTGCTATTCAGATTCAGTTTTTGCGTTTTTTGGAACAACTGGATACAGCTCTACTTATTAAAATATTTACAGGGCTAGATGCGCAGAAATATGGAAACTATATACAACCGATACTTGTTTACCTATATAAATATAATGATTTGTCAAAAGACTATACTAATTTTATGTCTGAATTACCTGAACCAATAAAAAGTAAAACTATGACTACATACGAAAGAATACTGGCTGATGGCGAAGCAATAGGCATCGAAAAAGGCATCGCAAAAGGTAAAGCTGAAGGTGAAGCTAAAAGTAAAATCGATGTTGTTCTAAGAGCACACTCTAATGGTATCGACATTACAATGATAGCCAATATTACCGGACTCAGTATAGCCCGGATTCAAAAGATATTAACTGATCATGGCAAGAAAAAGAGTCAATAAGAACCCATATGATTAAACTCCAACAAGTTGATTTAAGTCAATATTACTTGTAGCACAAACTCTATTCTTAAGTTTCGCCCGAATACCTCGACCTATAGTAAATCTGACTGTGTCTACAGGCATAATGCAGTACAAACATAATGAAGTACATGATCGGGAGTACATCTATTATTGATAGATAGTAAAAGTATAGTGACATTCATACCATCCATAAATACTACCTGTATTCAATCTTTCATTTACTACATACACATTAATTAAATGTTGCTTATGTTTGAAACAAATTGCCTACTTCACGGTAAACTGAGAGAAACATGCTATTTACTTAATTATTGGATGGCATAGTTTATACTGTATTGATGAATTGACCTTTGCCTTATCTATACTTTCATGATCTAATTCCTATATTTGGCGACTAATTTGAATCAAGTTATGAGAAGGGTACTACTTCTATTATTGTTGTTAATAAGTGTCACTGCAGAAGTAATAATCGCGCAACAGAAAATTACTTTGGAAGATGTCGTTACCAAAGGAACTTTCCGTGTAAAAGGAATCCCGGGATTTCAATATCTCCAAGATGGATCATCTTATCTGATTAAGAATAACAAGTCGATTGATATCATTAAGATAGCTGATGGTAGTAAATCCGGTGAGCTAATATCACAGCAGGAATTTGAATCCTTTGCAGGCGCTGATGCTTATCTGATGGATTATCAATTGAGTAAGGCAGAAGATAAACTGGTGATTGCAACAGTGCAGGAGAGAATTTACAGACATAGTACGAAAGATAAAATTTATGTATTTGATCTGAATACAAAGCAAGGTAAACTAATTCGGAATGGTGATTTGATTACGAATGCCACACTTAGCCCCGATGGCAGTAAGTTGGCCTATACTTTTGAGAATAATCTCTACTACACTGACTTATCTACGGGTGCTGAAATGCAGGTGACAAAGGATGGTGTGGTAAATCAGATCATCAATGGTATGAGCGACTGGGTGTATGAAGAGGAGTTTGGATTTACCCGGGCTTTCGAATGGTCACCGGATAGTAAATGTCTGGCTTTCCTTCGTTTTGATGAATCCAAAGTGCCTGAATTTACCATTTTTTACAACAGAGATGAGGCTTACCCTATACCTTACACATTTAAATACCCTAAGGTCGGTCAGACAAACTCTACTGTCTCTGTTCATTTTTATGACCTGGGTAAAAAGATAGTACACAAACTCAACATGGCCGATGATCCTGATATTTATTTCCCACGAATCAAGTGGACTGTGGATCCTTCAATACTATGTGTTACAAAGATGAACCGGCATCAGAATGACCTGACCTTATACCTGGCTAATCGTAATGATGGTAGCTACACTCCATTGCTGCATGAGACAAGCAAACAGTTTATAGATATCAATGATTATCTGTATTTCTTTAAAGACAATAAGAAGTTTCTCTGGGTCAGTGATGGTGAGGGTTATGTGCAGGCTTACTTATACGATATGCAGGGCAAACGCTTGCAAAAGTTGACCACTGCCGATGCTGACTTGACTGATATCTATGGTGTTGATGAGAAAAATGGTAAACTATATTATCAGGTAGTGGCACCTACACAAATGGACAAACAAGTGAGAGTAGTAAGTCTGGATGGTAAAAAAGATAATCTTATTTCTGCTGCAACAGGGTACAATAGCTACCGGTTTAGTCCGGACTTTTCGTATGCTGTTTCTGAACATTCGGATATTAATACACCTACGGTCTATACCGTCGTGGACAAGAAGAATAAAATAGTTCGTACCATCGAAGACAATAAGGCAGCTTCTGAAAAGATTGCGGTTTATGCACAGGGACAGTTTCAGTTTTTTTCTTTTCGTACCAGTGAAGGAGTAAGTTTGAATGGTTGGATATTGAAACCATCAAATTTTGATTCTACCCGGAAATATCCGGTTTTTATGACTTTGTACGGGGGGCCGGGTAGTCAGACAGTGCTGAATCGCTGGGATACCGGATTTTCCTGGTGGTATAAATACATTGCTGAGCAAGGATATATCGTAGCCTGTGTGGATAATCGCGGTACGGGAGGACGAGGAACGGAGTTCCGTAAAATGACTTATTTACAACTAGGTCATTATGAGACCATTGATCAGATTGAAGCTGCAAAATATCTGGGTCGGTTGCCTTATGCCGATGCTTCGAGGATAGGTATTTTTGGTTGGAGTTATGGCGGTTTTATGGCTACAAGTTGCATTTTGAAGGGTAATGATGTATTTAAATCAGCACTGGCAGTGGCACCGGTAACCAATTGGAAATGGTATGATTCGATCTATACTGAGCGCTATATGCATACTGAAAAAGAAAATCCGTCAGGATATAAGGATAATAGCCCTGTCTATTTTGCTGATCGGCTAAAGGGGAACTATTTCCTGGCACATGGTCTGGATGATGACAATGTGCATTTCCAGAATTCTGTGGAAATGAACCGGGCACTGATAAAAGCCGGCAAACAGTTTGAGTTTCACATGTATCCAAATAGTAATCACAGCATATATCATGAAAATGCGCGCATTCATTTATTTACAGCTATGACAAACTTTATCCTTGAAAAATTATAGTTTGCTTTTATTCATTATTTTGGTATTAGTTTCTTGTCAAACCCTTGACCCACTTGAGGTACAGGATTATACTACCGTATCATGGTTGAATGGACGATGGGCAAATAAAAGAAATGGTCAGTATGAAAACTGGGTCAGTGCACCGGATGGCAGGATAGAACATGTCATATTCGTACCTGAAGATGGTGAACAGGTAACCCTGTCGAAGCGTAAGATCATGCGCTCCGGTAAGAATATTGTCCTACTGAATACAGTGTACCATGATACTCAATCAGAAGTCAATCATTTGTTGCTTACCCGATCAGGTGAAGGCTACTGTTTATTTGAGAATTCAGGGCATGATGGGATTAAGTCAATTGGGTTTCGAAAGATAGATTCCATGCGTACTGAAGTACAAACCTACTATTTTAAAAGTGATTCCCCACAGATAAATTATTTGGAAAGGTTGAATTAATTAGCTGCATTCATAAATGAATCAGAGTTGAGAAAAATGATATTGGGATTTCTCTAAGCTTAGGTCATATTAGGCATTTGAGCTAACATTGACATAATATTGAATATTAAGGACAGGGTTAATTTCTACCTTGAAAGTGGATAAGTGCTCAAAAATGTTTAGATTTACTCATCGCTTAATTTACTGCATATCAGTTATGGCTCGATTTTCAAAATTACTCCTTGGGTTGACTTCAATATTCATTTTTTCAAAAGTAAATGCCCAGGATTACAAACCTTTTTCACCCGATCGGCAAGGTGTATTCAAATATGCCTGGGATGGTTATGGCAATCAATATGTTAGTCTGAAGTTTGACTCAATTATAACAGACAGTGCGCTGGAGCTGTATTACCCTTATCATACGATTGCTTATAAATATGAATACCGGGGATTTACCCAACATTGTTGGCTGGGACAGAAAATATTAATCAATGATTCAATAGGAAAGGCCACTTTTTATTTTTATGATCGACAGTTTGATAATGAGGGTAATCTCACAGGTGATCTCCATGCGATTCCCATTTATTACAAGGCGGCAGAAGGCGCAAGCTGGGATTTTGAAATAAGAGATAGTGTCCCGGCAGTTGCACGTGTTTTGGGAGTAATCGCTGATGACAGGCTCCATCTGGGTGACTCCATAAAAACGATCGAAATTAAGATCAGTAATAACCCAGAGTCACCACTTTATTTCATTCTGAGTAAGACACACGGGATATATGAGATGCCGAATCTTCAGATATTGATGGATACTAATGTTCCGATGCAGATTGCAGGACTTGAATCTCCGAAAACTGGTGTCGGTGATTACACGATGATAGATGCACTGCGTTTACAGCCTGGTGATGTTTTTGAGACACACTATGAATATGATAGTTTTATGGGTGGATATGGAGAATGGTACTGCCGGAATACCTGTCTGGATATCCTGCAGGAAAATGATTCTATGCAGATCAGGCAATTGAAAGTCGAAAAAATTACTTATAATCGTGAACTCAAAAAATGGCTATATGAAAGTAAAGTTGAAGAAGAAAGGATAGATTACTATATCCTTTTATTTGGATATATTGATGAACTGAAAAAGGCAGAAGATGGTGGTGTCATTCATACCACGATGGATGAGGATCAGTTTAAAAACGCAAATCCATACATACTTGATGTTTGTGGCACTCTAATCTGTTATAAGGGAATGGATTATTATAGTTGTTGTTCAGTTTTCAATCAGTCAAGCTGTTATCTCCCTGTGTATGTAAAAACAGCAGATACCATCATAGGTCATCCGGTCAATTTTGATAGTCTACTCACGCTGGGTACACGAAATTATTTATCGCCTCAGATTCAGATTTATCCACAGCCTGCCACAGATTTTGTTTTCCTGGAATCCGAAGGTTTTAACAGCTCAAATCAGTTTTCATTGTTAAATATTACGGGTCGTATCTTCCCAATCAACTGTTCATTTGATGGTAATCGAATTAAGCTGAATACATCTGCCGTGCCATCCGGGAGCTATTTTTTAATCACACAGGATAAAAGCGGAGCTGCAATTATTCGGAAAGTAATTATACTAAGGGAATGAAGTCATGTTCGGGCTTGATAAGCATTTCCTGTAAAGGAGTAACTTGACATTACATTTGTGTGGTAATTGAACTTTAGCTATACTAAACGTAATTGAATTTGACCATCTGATATCCTTGTTTGACCCCTTCACCCCTCCAGGGCCAAGGATATCAGATAGTCATTTCTTAGTCCAAGTAGTATATATCCGAAAATCTTTCTTTTTAAGACATTTACTGGAATATTATATTTAAGTATTTGATGAAAAGCAAATCAATAGGTATTTCTAAAAATGTATTTGATTTTTATTAAAAAATATATATTACTGCAACATAGTAACTATATTAACCCCGCATAGGAAATTAATTTATGGAAAGAAATCATTGGCATATTTGGGCTTTCATTCTACTGGTATTTTTAATGCAGTCTTGTGAACAGGCTAAGACAACAGAAGTACAGGAAATCAAGAGCGATACAATTACCGCCAAGAAAGAAATAGTGAAACCCTTTGATACACTTGCATTTCGGGCTGGAGCAGACACT
>CAZGKN010000012.1:0-4403 GCA_964525915.1 uncultured Saprospiraceae bacterium
TATGAAGCAATTATTGCATTTCAAAGATTATGGCGCCGGACTACCGCTTATCATTCTCCACGGATTATTTGGAACAGGGGATAATTGGAATACTATTGCTAAACATCTGGCAGACCAATTCCGGATTATCGTACCGGATCTACGGAATCATGGCCGCTCATTCCACAGTAAGGAGCATTCCCTCCAATTAATGACTGAAGACATTCTGCACCTCATGGATTTTCTTAATATAGAAAAAGCAAACATCCTGGGACACAGCATGGGTGGGAAAGTAGCCATGACGCTCAGTCTTATGTACCCATATCGCTGTTCTGGTTTGATCGTAGCGGATATCGCCGCCAGAGGGTATAGTCGGGGGCACGATTCTGTTTTCGCTGCTTTGGATGCTTCTGACCCCGAAAATGCAATAGACAGAAAAGAAATTCAGCAGCGATTACATCCATTTCTGCAGGATGAAATCACCGAACAATTCCTGATGAAAAGCCTGGTCCGCAATCCCGAGGGAGGAAAAGGGTTTCATTGGCGATTTAATCCAGAGGCATTGTATGAAAACTATGAAAATATCATTGGCCCGGTCTGGTCAGAAAAACCCTATATCGGACCTGTCTTATTTATTCGCGGAAGTAGAAGCAATTATATTCTAGATTCTGACCTGTCTCAGATCAGACAATTGTTTCCGACCGCAGTGCTCCAAGAGATCCAAAATGCAGGACATTGGGTTCATGCGGATCAACCTCAGGAAATAATCCGAATTATACACCAGTTTTTACTGGCCCAAAATGCCTAAATACCTTTATTTAACATCTATTAATTGAAAGGAGAACAAGAATGCAGTGACAAACACTTGCAAACTTCAGTTCAATTGTTATAAGTTTGTACTTTTTTAAAGCAATTAGGTATTAGTAAACCTGTTTACCTCAATGTAACAAATAGAATATGTCGCAAAAATTATTGATTGTAGAGTCACCCGCCAAAGCAAAAACCATCGAAAAATATTTAGGCAAAGACTTTCGGGTAAAATCCAGTTATGGGCATGTCCGTGATCTGGACAAAGGAAACGACGCGGTGAATGTTGATAAAAATTTTGAGGTTCATTATGTTGTCACTCCGGATAAATTCAGGGTTGTCAAAGAGCTGAAAGAAAGTGTCAAGAAAGCAGATGAGGTTTGGCTGGCAACGGATGAAGACCGGGAGGGAGAAGCTATCAGCTGGCATCTGTGTCAGGTATTAGGCCTGGATCCGGTAGCCACCAAAAGAATTGTATTTACTGAAATCACTAAACCAGCTATACAAAAGGCGGTAGCCAATCCACGCAATCTGGATATCGACCTGGTAAATGCACAGCAGGCTCGCAGAGTGCTGGATCGTCTGGTCGGGTATGAACTTTCGGAAGTGCTCTGGCGTAAAATCAAAGGACAGTTATCTGCCGGAAGAGTACAATCAGTCGCCGTCCGATTGGTTGTGGACAGAGAAAGAGAAATTAATAATTTCAAAGTAGAGTCGTTTTTCAAGGTAAAAGCACATTTTTTCACTACTGACGATAAAGACAAAAAATCAATTCTACTGGCAGAATCGGAGGATAAATTCGAAAGTGAGAAAGAGGCGTATGCTTTTTTGGAAAAATGTAAAAATGCACTATATAAGGTTCAGGATATACGGGTCAAACCTGGGTTTCGTAAGCCATCAGCTCCTTTTACCACATCTACTCTGCAACAGGAGGCTAGCCGAAAGTTAGGATTTTCTGTCAAACGAACCATGACCACAGCACAGCGCCTTTATGAAGCCGGTATGATCACTTATATGCGTACAGACAGCGTATCCTTAAGTGAGATTGCGCTCGCAGAAATAGCTCAGGCAATAGAACAAAATTATGGTGCAGCCTATGTGCATACACGGCGCTACAAGACAAAGAGCCAATCAGCTCAGGAAGCACACGAAGCAATCCGTCCGACATATATTCAAAATCAAACCATACATGCAGACCGTGACCAGGAGCGTCTGTACGAGTTAATATGGAAAAGGACTATTGCCTCACAAATGGCTGATGCAAAATTAGAAAAAACAGAAGTGGATATCTCGATATCTACAGTCCCTGATGTCTTACTTAAAGCTAATGGAGAGGCAGTAAAATTTGACGGATTTCTGAAGGTTTATTTTGAAGGCAGAGATGATGAAGACGATGATACACTTAGTGTATTACTTCCTCCGGTACTCAAGGGCCAATCACTTGGACTGGATCAAATGAGTGCTACACAAAGATTTTCCAGACCACCCGCCCGCTATACAGAAGCCAGTCTGGTCAAAAAAATGGAAGAGCTCGGCATTGGCCGACCTTCTACGTATGCGCCGACCATTTCTAAGATTATGGAAGATAATCGCGGATATGTTACTAAAGAAAGTAGGGAGGGCGTAGAACGACGCTATGCTCAGCTCACATTATCAGCCGGAGAAATACATAAATCCGAACCAGTAGAAATCGCCGGTGCTACCCGCAATCAATTGTATCCTTCCGATATGGGTATAATTGTGACTGATTTCCTCAAAGAGCACTTTGTCGATGTGATGGACTATAAGTTTACTTCTGATATCGAAGAAAGATTTGACGTTATAGCAGAGGGGAAATTGCAATGGAAGCAAATGCTGGCTGATTTTTATCATCCTTTTCACGCGTCTATTGAAAAGACAAAAGATAAAGCGGACAGAGCCTCCGGTGAAAGAATTCTGGGCACTGATCCGGCAAGTGGCCGTACCATTCTGACCCGTTTGACCCGCTTTGGCAAACCCGTAGTGCAGATCGGCAAACCTGAAGAGTTGGCCGAAGATGAAAAACCGCAGTATGCAAACCTCAAGCCGGGCCAAAGTGTAGAAACAATCAGTCTGGAGGAAGCGTTGCAATTATTTACCTTACCCAGAGAAATCGGTGAGTTCGAAGGGGAGTCTTTGATCGTCAATACTGGTCGGTTTGGACCATATATAAAATTCGGTGAACAATTCATCAGTTTACCACGCGGTGAAGATCCGTTCCAGATTACTCAGGATAGAGCGATTGAGGTGGTACTTGAAAAATTAAAAGCGGATGCACCAATTGCAAACTATGAAGGCAAGCCGGTCACTAAAGGGAAAGGACGATTTGGCCCTTTTATCAAATGGAATGATCTGTATATCAATATCCCAAAACGGTACGATTTTGATCATTTGAATGCCAATGAGGTTCATGAACTAATCAATGCTAAGTTAGAAAAAGAAGCAACCCGCTACATAAAGGTTTTCGAAGATAATATCGCTATCGAAAATGGCCGCTGGGGCCCATTTATACGCTATGCAAAGAAAAACTTTAAGTTGGGCAAGAACAGTGCAGGAGAAAAATATACTACTGAAGAGTTACAACAGCTCGATGTATCTGTAGTAAAGGCTATGATTGAAGAACAAGAGCCGGGTATTTTTTCACAGAAAGGAGCAAAAAAGGCTGCTAAAGCGAAGACGGGCACAGATAGCACCACAAAACCAAAATCAAAAAGTAACGCTAAAGCCTCAAGCTCAGGCAAAACAAAGAAGAAATAAACCATGCCTGGCTACATCAAACAGGCGCTACTCTTAGCAGCCGGACTGGGAACACGCCTGCGACCACTGACTGATGACAGACCCAAAGCGCTGGTTCTCTGCGCGGGAAAGCCCTTGCTATGGCACAATGTAAAATATCTGGAGCATCAAGGGATTACTCAGATTATAGTTAATGTGCATCACTTCAGTGAATTGCTCTCTGCATACATTCGTGAAGAATTAATCATACCCGGTATTACTTTTCGTATCAGTGATGAAAGTGCTGAATTAAAAGATACCGGAGGAGCTATGGTGCATGCCCTGCCTCTAATCGTACCTGACGCTCCATTATTGGTATTAAATACCGATATCTTTACTGATTTGGATATTGACTCCTTGTTGCGTGCACATCAGGACTCAGGTGCAGATATTACTTTGGTACTGCAGGAAAGACCCGGCAACCGCAAATTATTAATGGACCAACACCTGTCACTTCGGGGATGGATCAATCACAGTACCGGTGAAAAAATACAGACCGAAAACACTGCCAATCTCACAGAATGGGCCTTTGCCGGCATTCATGTTATCAATCCGGCAGTCATAGAATCTTTCAAGTCTTTTTATGGCAACAAACCCTTCCCGATAATACCTGCATATTTGAACTTCTTGAATCGATTTGTCATCAAAGGTTATCCTATGCCTGAAGCAAGCCTATGGAAGGAAGCAGGGAATCCTCAGCGCCTGGAAGAGTTGGAGAAATATCTAAGGTAAAGCTGTTTTAAAATTGGCTTTTATTTTTACCCTGAAACTACACCTGATTCGCCAGAACAAAACCCAGATAAGTAGCAATCAGGCAAACCAGA
>CAZGKN010000012.1:4503-44731 GCA_964525915.1 uncultured Saprospiraceae bacterium
GTGAGAGTGTTTCATGGCTGAATGTAGAAAAAGTACTGAATCCACCACAAAAGCCTCTAATTCACATAAGTTGTAATAGATTCTCTAAATTATAACTGATTAAAAATACCTTTTAATAAAAACTGTACCCAACATTTCAAAGTCTTTGCAGGAAAAATCGTCCGTAGCAATATTTGTATTATAAAATACTATTTTGACTCTTTAATAATCCCTTTAGTGAAAGATCTTCATCAATTTCAGGCCAATGAATTCCATATCCTGCAGGTGAAATTACATAGTTATTTCGCTGGCTTTCTGTCGCTTTATATAGCCTATCAGAAATATCTTTTAATGACCAATAATATTGTTGATCATTGATAACAATTATAAGGATATCCCCTTTATAATAAATTGAATCAATGTGATATTCATCCATGCTTTTCTTGACTACTTTTTAAAATATTTATTCCACTCATCAATAATATAGTCAAAATGTTCAAATATTATTTTACGAATTTCCCTTTTTGCACCCGGATTCAGATTAAATGAAAACACTTCTTCGATTTCGAAAGTTTCTGACATCAACCAATATTTGCATTCCATGTCGCCTTTTTGAGCATGAATATGAAGTGGTTCATGACTTTCATTTGAATAAAAGAATAATCGCCATCCTAATATCAATAAAATAGTGGGCATTCCACAAAATTAGAAATTTTATTCTTACTTATACCCGATATTTATTTCGCTCAAATGCAGTTTTTTTAATCAGAAAGGAAATACGACTCCTCTATACTCCCCTACACCTGATTCGCCAGAACAAAACCCAGATAAGTAGCAATCAGGCAAACCAGAATACTTGTGACAGTATAAACAATATTAATCAGATGATTACCATCCATCAACAGTGAGAGTGTTTCATGGCTGAATGTAGAAAAAGTACTGAATCCACCACAAAAGCCGATTACCCAAAACATTCTTGAACCGGATGAAATCAGTTTCCGTTCATCAGCTAGTCCGACTACAAAACCTAATATAAAGCAGGCCAATACATTGACTACAAAGGTTCCGAATGGAAAACTGGTGGTATGCAATGTATTTATCCATCTTCCCAGGCCATAACGTGTAAGCCCACCCAGGCCACTTCCTGCGAATATATAAAATGCCTCTTTCATGTCACTGCAATTTATTTATTTATGCCCCATAATTGGGAATGAAGCTTTCAACTCCGGCCATTCCTGCTTCAGTAAGCTGTAACAAACAGTATTTCGCCTGAAGCGGTCATACATTAACGTGTGTTGCCTCAATGTTCCTTCATAGCTTGCGCCGAGTCTCTCTATCGCCTGACGGGAAGCAATATTCCGCTCATCTGTCCTGAGTTCGATCCGGTTTGCCTGCAACTGTTCAAATGCAAACTCTAAAAGCAAATACTTACAATTCCTGTTCAACCCCGTTCGTTGAAAATCTTTACCATACCAGGTAGCACCAATCTCCAGTCGGTCATTCTCATCAGAAATATTCAGAAAGCTGGTACTGCCGGCATATTTATTCATTGCTTTGTCATATATAGTGAAAGTATAACGGCTATGATTACTCCGATAATTGAGCGCATCGAGTATATAGGTATTCAGTAAAACCGGGCTACTTACCGGATGGGGAGAAAATTGAAGGAGCAAAGGATCAGACAATGCAGCATCCATCAGATTATCCACATCATCGCCTGATACAGGTCGTAAAATGGTTCGCTCATTCTCTAAAATTATCTCGCCTTCAAAAGGGAACATCATCTCCGTCAATATTTCTTCTATACCATTCGTATTTAGAAATGACCATTTGATTTACTTGTCCCTTTAACCCGTTGGATTTTTATCCATCGGGCAGAAGGGGATAAAGGGGTTAAACAAGGAAATCGGATGGTCATCCCTTTGTCCTTTTAATATAACTAAGGTAAAAAGTTATTGAAATATTATCCATTGTAATAAGGGATTTTCCATTTTTGACTCATTCTTCGCCTTCTTTTTTGCTTTATTAAACACTCGTGGAATTAATAGAACCTATAATAAAAATTTGTAAGTCGCGTAATTGTCGTAACTTTATTTTAGTAAAAGATAGGTTGGCAGATTGTAGAATCTTGTATTATTGTACCTAAAAGCTCATCTTTGATTTGCCGGATGGTTTGTTATCCGACAGATAAAATTTAAACATTGTGAAATCCCATTCATCTAGTTTCACCGCATAAAATATATAATTTAAGCAAAAGCAAGTATATGACTAAAAAACTCTACTTTGTATTTATTTTCCTACTCGGTATTGGTTCATTAGCGGCACAAACCAGCATCAAGGGAACAATCAAAGATGCAGAAACCAAGGAAGCTATCATTGGTGCAGCTATTAAGGTAAAAGGCACCGGTCAGGGTACTGTTTCAGATATCGATGGCAATTTTGATATACAGGCACCTAAAGGCGCTACATTACTTATTTCTTTTATTGGTTACACGTCACAAGAGATTGTGGTTTCCGATCAGTCGATGTATGACATTCTGCTTTCTCCTGAGGTTCAGTTACTCGATCAGGTAGTCGTCGTCGGTTATGGCACTCAGAAAAAAGTGGACGTTACCGGTGCTACTGTAAGTGTAAAAGGTGAAGATCTGGCAAAGCAACCCGTTATGACAGCAACTCAGGCATTGCAGGGGAAAGTATCCGGAGTACAAATCATGTCCAGCGGTAAACCCGGATCCTCGCCTAATGTCAGAGTGCGGGGAACAGGAACAGCAATCGCCGGAACGACTGCGCTGTTTGTCGTTGATGGTGTATTGACAGATGATATTTCCAATATTAATACTGCTGACATTGTCAGCATGGATGTACTCAAAGATGCCTCTTCTACAGCCATATATGGTGCCCGCGGAGCCAATGGTGTGATTATTATAACTACGAAAAAAGGCCAGGCAGGTGATACAAAGATCAATTACAATAACTTTATCGGGTTCAAAAATGCCTCACATATCGTCGATATGGCCAATGCTGAAGAATATGCCAACTATGCTTCTGCTGCAACCGGACAGTCTGTCTTAGCAGGTGACTATAATACTGATTGGTATCGGGAAATATTGCGCAATGCTTTCTTTCAAAACCATAATATTTCTATTTCAGGTGGATCCGACAAACTTACCCATTACCTGGGCTTCGGATATCTGGATGAAGATGGAATCGTGTTAAATAATAACTTCAAGCGATTTGATGTACGGGCCAATCTGGATTATAAATTATTTAGTTTTCTCAGTGCTGGCATCAATGCCTCATATGCAAAGTCCAATGATAAAGATGTGAACCTCGGTGCTGCCTACAATAATGCATACCGGGCTGCTCCGATTATTGCCGGTGAGGTGGACGGCAGATATGGAAATACTTCTCAGTATCAAAACGTAGGAAATCCTATCCTGGATCTCAATAACAATGATATTAAAAACCTGCAAAACCGGATTCAGGCCTCAGGGTACATTGAGCTCCGCCCCTTGACAGGCCTAAAGTTCAGGTCAATGCTGGGTGTTGATAATAACTCGATCAATAATCGATCTTACAATTATCAGTTCCTGAATGACGAGGTGACCTTTCTGAATGCAGGTGGAAACCAGCGGAATCTGCACAGTAGCCTATTCGTGCACAATGAATATAATCTCCGCTGGGTATGGGATAATATACTGACTTATCAGTTTTCTACAGGCAAGCATGACTTCACTATTCTCGCTGGTACAACTGCTGAAGCGTTCAATGCCAATTGGTTTGATGCATCCCGGGAAGATGTTCCCGCAGATAAAGACCTGTGGTATATAGGTACTGGAGATGCCAACACCTCTGTGAATAATGGCGGTGGTGATGCCTGGGCGAGAAACTCCTACCTCGGCAGAGTTAATTATAACTATGATGATCGTTATCTCTTCACTGGCACACTGCGCAGAGATGGCAGTAGCCGGATATCAGCAGCCAATCGCTGGGGAATGTTCCCTTCTTTTGGTGTAGGTTGGGTAATCTCCAATGAGCGTTTTTTAAAAGATATCCGGATGATAGACAATCTGAAACTCAGAGCTTCCTGGGGTAGAGTCGGCAATGACCGGGTACCATCAGATGCTTTTACTCAGACTGTCACACCAAATCTGGCTTATCCTTTTGGTGGAGGAATTGCAGTCCCTGGAAGTGCAATCACACAAATCAAGGATCCTAATCTGAAATGGGAGACAACTGAAGAACTGGATTTCGGTGCAGAATTTTCACTGCTCAGAGGCAAATTGTATGGTGAACTGGGATATTACAATAAGAAAACCAAAGATTTACTAATCAATGTAAAAATACCCGCTACTGTCGGTGATGAAGATGGTGTCATACTGACTAATGCTGCCTCGATTCAAAACACGGGCTTTGAAGCCGCTCTTAATTACAGAGACAAGATAAATTCGAAGTTGTCTTACAAGGTGGGTGCAAACCTCACCCTAAATAAAAATGAGGTCATCGGTCTGAATGGTGGCGAACCGATTCTCGATGGAGGAATCGGTGCCGGACAGATCTATACTACGAAGACAGACAATGGCCATCCTGTAGGCGCATTCTATGTGTACCAGGTCTTAGGTGTCTTTCAGACAGCAGAGGAGATCAATGCCTATACAGCTTCTAATGGTAAAGTAATTCAAGCCAATGCCTCTCCGGGTGATTTTAAATATCAGGACACCAATGACGATGGCCGCATTGATGACAAGGACAGGGTCTTTGTCGGGTCTTACCAACCAAAAGCCTATTTCGGATTCAATGCTGAGTTTACCTATGCAGCCTTTGATCTGAGTTTTGATCTGTATGGAAATGTTGGTAATCAAATCTACAATGGTAAGAAAGCCCTTAGATTAAGCGGACTTGATAATGTAGAAAAATCACTGGCCTATGATCGGTGGACTCCGGGATCCGGTATTCAGGATGAACCAATTGCAAATTCCGGCTATCTTCCGGCCTCTACTTATTATGTGGAGCCCGGTAGTTTCTTGCGGGTGAATAATGTTACATTGGCTTATACCTTACCTGAATCGTTGCTTCATAGGGTTAAAATAAGTAACGCCAAGATTTTTGTCACAGGACAGAATCTATATACCCTGACTAAGTTTTCAGGATTTTCACCTGAACTTTCCAGTGATTCACCTACTGATTCAGGGATAGAGCTTAATGCTTATCCTACCACACGTACTGTTGCCGCTGGAATCAATGTTACCTTTTAAATCCTAAAAACACGAAAAATGAAAAGAATAATCTATACGCTTTTGATTCTCCCGCTGCTACTTTTTTTTAGTGCCTGCACTAAGGATTTTTTGGATGTGGATACGCAAGGTGCAGCTACTGCTGACTCTGATCCTGCGCTCGCAGAGAAATTAGTAACCGGAGTATATAACAGTCTTATCTCAGGCGATGCTTTTGGGAGTGGTGACACACATGGAATAGCTTATATTTCATTTACCAATATCATCTCTGATGATGCAGACAAAGGCAGTACCCCCAATGATCAGATCGGAGTTATCGGTGACATTGATAATTTTACCTATGGTCCTACCAATGTCTTTGTGGGTTCTCTCTGGAGTGGTCATTATAATGCGATCGCCCGTTGCAACCAGGCGTTGAAAGCTCTAGAGACAGCAAAGATTGACGATGCCACCCGCAATAGATATATCGGCGAAGTCCGCTTTATTCGCGGATATTATTACTTCAATTTGGTTCGCTTTTATGGCGCCGTACCTAAAGTCCTCCGTGTACCGGAAAGCGCAGCAGATGCGAATAGTGATGCCGCTTTCCGCACCCGGGCCTCCGTGGATGAAATCTATGATGTCATAATTCAGGATATGCAGTTTGCGGTTGATAATACACCCTTACGCAGTGCAACTCAAAAAGGCCGGATTAACAAAGGTACAGCCGAGGCCATGTTGGCCAAAGTATATATGTATAGAAAGAACTGGCAAAAAGTATTTGACCTCACTTCTGATGTAGTGAATAGTGGGCAATATGCACTCCTCGATGATTATGCAAAGATCTGGCGCTACGAAGGGAATAACAGTAGTGAAGCAATCTTTGAGATTCAGACCGGGACTTTTAATAATTCAGACTTTGGAGTTAGGGGATACTGCGAGTGGCAGGGCCCGCGTGTGGGCGGAAAAGGTGGGTGGACCGATTTGGGCTATGGTTTCTGCACCCCTAGTACGGGTCTGGTTAATTCATACGAGACTGGTGATACCCGTCGCCTCTCTACAGTAATTTATATTGACAACTCCGGGGAGCATCATGGTACCACTTTGTATGATGGGTATCGGATACCCAGCAAGGATAGTGTAGAAAATCTCTATTATAATTACAAGGCCTATCACAGTGAATTGAAAACAATAGAGCCTTATCTGGGGGATAGAGACAGAAAACAAAAAGATATCCATATCCTTCGTTATGCTGACGTTCTGCTGATGCAGGCAGAAGCTGCGAATGAATTAGGCATGCCGGGAATCGCTATCGAAAATATCAACAAACTACGCACCCGGGCAGGTCTGCCTGAAGTAAACCCGGCACAGGGAGATGCGCTTAGACAAGCGATCTGGCACGAAAGACACTATGAACTGGCACTGGAGCATGATCGTTTTTTCGATCTGGTCCGGCAAGGCAGAGCAGCAGAAGTAATGCAGGCTGCCGGAAAGAATTTTATACAAGGTAAAAATGAATTATTGCCTATTCCGGCGCTCCAGATAGAGCTTTCGGGCGGTGCGCTGACACAAAATCCTGGCTATTAACCGAGATATGCTGAATAATGGTAGAATCTACTATATTTGGCAAATTTTTTAATAAAATACATTAATATTAAATTTTTTAAAATGAGATCAAAATTCTTTAATTTTTTAATGATTACCGTACTTACTGGTAGTGTTTTGTTTACTGTTTCTTCTTGTAAGGATGATGAACCGGAACTACCGAAAATCGACGGGTACAACAATGCAAACGAAGTTGCTGCAAGTAACCTTGTTGCTTACTGGCCACTGGATGGCAATGGCAATGAAGATAAGTCAAAAGCAGCTCCGACTGAAACAAAAAATGCTACGTATGTTACAGGTATTAAGGGAAAAGCCGTTTCATTTGCAGAAGGATATCTGGCTTATGATGCGATTGCTGCATTGAACAGTTTGCCAAACATGACTGTGTCTCTTTGGGCAAATTTTGACAATAACGGTAACCACCCTTCATCCTTATTCACTATGACCAGAGCTGGTGAATGGGCAGGCAATATCAACCTGGAGTCAGAAACAGGATGGCGTAAAGCCGGTTCAGACACTTTGTTGTTGAAAGGTCTGGTAGTTACCAATGTTGCCGGAAATCCTTCTTTCCAGGATTCAAGAAATGAACCTACTAAGGGGGGCGTACAGGCAGTATCTGGCATCAACAAATGGAACAACATCGTAATGACCTGGGATGGAGCTACTTCAAACTTTAAGATCTATTGCAATGGTGTGAAAGTAAGCAATCCGGAATGGGAGCAAAGAGGAACAACCGGTCCTTTAAACTTCTATACACCTACCAAGCCATTGATCGGTGCCTGGAATACCAATCTGCCCGGAGGAACACCTGATGCATGGCAAGTTCCTATGACCGGATCTGTAGATGAGATCAGAGTATTTAACAAAGCACTTTCTGATGCAGAAATCGGTGCATTGTATAAGCTGGAAAAAGCAGGAAGATAATTCATTTTTCTTCTGTATTGAAAAAAGGAAGTCAATATTGGCTTCCTTTTTTTTACCATGCCATGAACAAAAGTGCATCCAAGACAAAGTGGGAAATATTCTTATCACACTGCAACATTCGATTAAACTGTAAATAAATAGCCTTTTTATTATAAAATTATTTTTTATTTTTGGCAGTTACATTTTTAAAGTAATACTTTGGGGAGGACGAGTTGTTTATTATTTATTCTGATTCTTTTTTTTTCCTGTAGAAAAGACGAACCATTACCGACAGGCTCATTCAATCCTGTCCGCTTTTCAATTGATGGCATACAGGCTCAAAATGCTGCCGGAGTAGGCCTCAATCCGGTTATTCTACTCCATTTTGATCAGAAAACAGATACAGCTACATTGCGCAATGCATTGACACTGACCGGGAATACAGTTCCAAATACCCGGATAGAAATCAAAACAGCCGACAAGGACTCGACTGTAATCCTACAGATTGTTCCTGCACTAAGTCCCTTTTCACAGTACACTTTAAATATTAACCAGACATTTAAATCCCGCTACGGGCAAAGTCTTTCGTCAGAACTCAACCTGTCTTTCACTACCGCCATTGATACATCTGATAAGTTCCCGGTGATTACTGATGACTCTTTACTTACATTGATACAAAAACAAACTTTCCGATATTTCAGCGATTTCGCTCATCCTGTCTCCGGAATGGCGCGGGAGAGAAATAGTTCAGGCGATCTGGTTACTACCGGTGGTACAGGATTTGGGATCATGGCGATTATTGCAGGAATAAATAATGGATTTATTTCCCGTGATGAAGGCTTGAGCCACATCAAAACAATTGCTGATTTTCTGGATACAAAGGCCACAAAATATCATGGTGCATTTGCGCATTGGATTGATGGAAAGACCGGCGTTACCATACCATTCAGCCAGAAAGATGATGGTGGCGATCTGGTAGAAACTTCTTTTTTAATGGCCGGCCTACTCTGTGCCAGAGAATATTTTGACAGAAATATCCCGGCAGAAGATTTCCTGCGCCAGACAATTACCCGACTCTGGCACAATGTAGAATGGGATTGGTACACCAGAGGTGGATCTGACGCGCTTTATTGGCATTGGTCTCCTAAATATGACTGGGATATGAATGTACAGGTTAAAGGTTGGAATGAAGCGTTGATTACCTATATTCTCGCTGCATCGTCGCCGACGCATCCTGTTGCTCCTGCCGTATATGATAAAGGCTGGGCATCAAATGGTGATTTGCAAAATGGGAATACATTTTATGGTATTCGTTTACCTCTGGGACCTGATTTTGGTGGACCCTTATTCTTCGAACATTATTCTTTTCTGGGCATTGATCCGCGAAAATTAAAGGATAAATATGCGGATTATAATGAACAGACAGGGAATCATAGCCGGATAAATCAGGCTTACTGTATTTCTAACCCTAAGAAATATTATGGATACAGTGCGGCCTGCTGGGGATTGACAGCGAGCGATACCCGGAATGGATATTCGGCACATAGCCCCACAAATGATCAGGGAGTGATATCCCCTACTGCAGCACTTTCATCAATGCCCTATACACCAGAAGCTTCATTAAATGCTGCCCGTTTTTTCTACTATAAACTGGGGGATAAAATATGGGGGCAATATGGATTCAAAGACGCATTTAGCCCGCATTATGCCTGGGTAGCAGATTCATATCTGGCAATCGATCAGGGGCCAATTATCGTCATGATTGAAAATTACAAAACAGGCCTAATCTGGAATTTAACAATGAAAAATGCGGATATTCGACAGGGTTTGACGACCTTGGGCTTTGAATATTAAAGTCAAGAATATGAGGCAATTATTACTGACAATGCTGAGTTTATTCCTACTGTCCTGTACTATTCCGGCACAGAAAAAAATTGAATACAGTAAGGCCGAACTAAAGCAGCGAACCTTCAATTTCTTTTGGCAGGCCATTGATAGTAATTATCAGACGCTGGACCGTTTTCCCACCAGGACATTTTCAAGTATTGCCGCAACCGGTTTTGGCCTGAGTGCATATATTACCGGCATTGAGAATAAGTATATCTCTAGAGAATCCGGAGCACAGCGTGTCCTCAACACATTAAAGGTCTTGTGGAGCTTGCCGCAGTCCTCTGATGTGGTTAATGCCAGTGGATATAAAGGTTTTTTCTACCATTTTCTCACCCTGGATAAGGCCCTTCGGTTCAAACATGTGGAATTGTCTTCCATCGATACAGGTCTATTGATGGCAGGAGTTTTAAGTTGTATGAGCTATTTCGATGCGGATACTCCGGTAGAAGCTGAAATCCGTCGCCTGGCAGATGCCTTGTATCGCAGAGTGGACTGGAACTGGATGATGAAATCAAATGGCATCATGAGTATGGGATGGCATCCGGAAAAAGGTTTTATCGAAAGTGAATGGGCCGGCTATAACGAGGCGATGGTCCTCATCATCATGGCGATGGGATCTCCTACGCATCCGATTCCTGATCAATCCTGGCAGAAATGGTGTGCTACCTATGATTTTGAAACATTTTATGGTTATAAAAATGTCCAGTTTGATCCCTTATTCGGACATCAGTATAGTCATTGTTGGATTGATTTCAGAGGAATCAGAGATAGTTTCATGCGCGTACATCAGGACGATTATTTCAATAATTCCCGCAGTGCTACCCTTTCCAACCGGGCTTATTGTATGGCCAACCCTTTGAATTGGACCGGATACGGACCGGATCAATGGGGCTTGACCGCCTGCGACGGGCCTTTTGGCACTGACCTGATGATCAAAGGTAAATCCCGGGAATTTTTCGGCTACAGGGCCCGTGGAGCTGCATCTACGCAGATCATTGATGACGGGACTATAGCGCCTACTGCTGCCGGGGGCTCTTATCCATTTACTCCTGTTGAGTCAGAAGCTTGTCTTAAACATTTGTGGAATACATACTACAGCGATTTAGTGGGTGAATATGGCTTTAAAGATGCTTTCAACCTGACATATCGGGATAAGAAAAACCCACACGGTTGGTTTGACATAGATTATCTGGGTATCGATCAGGGCGCACTTTTACTCCAAATAGAAAATCATGATTCACAATTATTCTGGAATATTATGAAGAAAAATCCATATATAGTAAAGGGATTAAAAAAAGCCGGGTTCACCGGGGGCTGGCTTGATTCAGCCATGAAATAAACCAGTAAAATAATAAATAATGTATAAATATCTGTTTATATTTTTCATATTATTCGCAAATATTTGTCCTGCTATTTTGTGCGCTCAGGACAATAGCAGCGGCACTTCAAATACACAGAATTCTATTCCGTATTATGAATCTCTAGGTGCATCGCCTCGTGTCGCCAGATTAATGACTCAAATGAAGTTAATCGAGAAAATAGGCCAATTAAATCTCATCACACCGGGTGGTATAGTCACCGGAGAAATCGTCAGTAAAGATGTAGAATCAAAAATCAAAGCCGGCAAAGTCGGTGGAATTTTCGGGATAAGCGGCACTGATAAGCTGAAACAAGCACAGGAAATGGCTGTAAAGCAAAGCCGTCTGGGTATTCCGCTGATCGTCGGATCAGATGTTATACACGGATATAAGACGACATTTCCCATTCCTTTAGGCCTTTCATGTAGTTGGGACATGCGATTGATCGAACAATCCGCCCGCATTGCAGCACGTGAAGCCACTGCAGATGGTATTATGTGGACTTTTTCACCGATGGTCGATATCGCACGTGACCCGCGCTGGGGACGTATTGCTGAGGGTAGCGGCGAGGACCCTTTTCTGGGCTCGGTTATTGCTGCCGCGATGGTGCGTGGATATCAGGGAAGTGACCTGGCTGATCCTACTACCATGCTGGCATGTGTGAAGCATTTTGCGCTATATGGTGCTGCCGAAGGTGGGCGTGATTATGGTACAGTTGATATGAGCAAAGTTCAGATGCTCAATGATTATCTGCCGCCGTATAAGGCTGCTGTGGATGCCGGTGTAGGTTCGGTGATGACCTCATTCAATGTAGTCGATTATGTACCCGCTTCAGCCAGCCATTTTTTGTTTAAGGATATTCTACGTGACCAGTGGATGTTTGATGGATTAGTAGTGACCGATTACACAGCAATCAATGAAATGATCGAACATGGCATCGGTGACTTGCAGGAAGTATCGCAACGTGCACTGAATGTCGGTGTGGACATGGATATGGTAGGGGAAGGCTACCTTACCACTTTAGAAAAATCATTGCAGGAAAAGAAAATAACCCAGCGTCTGATAGATCAATCCTGTATCCGAATCCTGATGGCAAAAGAAAAATTGGGCTTACTGGATGAACCATTCAAATATTTCGATGAAAATAGAGCGGCTAAAGAAATTCTATCAAAAACCAACCGGGAATTCGCGCGTAAGGCTGCAAGTGAGTCGATTGTCCTGCTCAAAAATGACAAACATGTCCTTCCGCTTCGTAAGGACATGAAAATAGCGTTGGTCGGGCCGCTGGCAGACAGCCGGATCAATATGTTGGGTACCTGGAGTGTATCCGGTGATTATAATGACGCTGTGACGGTCTTAGAAGGGATAAAGAGCAAATTATCTTCTTCCTCCATGAAATATGCCAAAGGTGCGAATATCTCCGATGATCCTGCATTTGCTAAAAGAGTTAACGCTTTCAAACAAGAAATCGAAATCGATTCCCGCTCTCCTGAACAGATGATTCGTGAGGCTGTCAGAATGAGCCGCAATGCGGATGTTATCATCGCTGTCGTAGGTGAAGCGGCCGATATGACCGGCGAAGCTTCCAGCATGACAGATATAAGCATCCAATCTGCACAAAAAAAGCTTCTCAGCGCCTTGAAAGCTACCGGGAAACCTGTAGTGATGGTCCTGTTCAATGGCCGTCCGATGGTTATCACCGATGAGATGAAGTCTATGGATGCAGTCGTAGATGTTTGGTTTGGTGGTACCGAAGGTGGCAACGCCATTGCTGATGTCCTCTTCGGTGATGTCAACCCATCCGGCAAACTAACGACTTCTTTTCCCGTCAATGTAGGCCAGATTCCTGTTTACCACAGCAAACTGAATACTGGTCGTCCGGATCCAGGTACTCAGGCGAAATTTCGATCCAATTATCTCGATGCGCCTAATGCACCTTTGCTGCCCTTCGGCTTCGGTCTTTCCTATACTACATTTCAATATGGGAAACCCAGCCTGAGTGCTACAAAAATGAATCAAGCCGGAACAATCACTGCTTCCATTGACATCACAAATACCGGAAAGAGAAGTGGTGATGAAATAGTCCAACTTTATATTCGGGATGTAGTAGGTAGTATCAGCCGGCCGATGAAGGAGCTCAAGGGTTTTGAAAAGATAAGTCTGGCCCCGGGTGAGACAAAAACTGTTCATTTTACAATCGACATTGATCTCCTGAAGTTTTACAATGAAAAATTGGAACATGTGGCAGAACCCGGTGAGTTTCAGGTAATGATAGGCCCGAATTCCGCTGATTTGCAGACAATGTCTTTTGAGTTGACGAAATGAAAAATACTATTCGGAAAAAGATTTGACCATCTTTATTTTTTGTTTACCCCCTTCCCCCTAAAGGTTGCAAAAAATAAAGATGGTCAAAATGTAGTATTTTGAGTATAGTATATTTCTTACCAGTTATTTCTATTTTAATCTATCTGAAATGGAATTAAAAATAGTAAAGCTATGCTGTATCCAGAGAGGCTGGTAGAAATTGGTTAGAAATTAAAAATGAGGAATAAATTAGTCATTATATTATTCTTATTGGCTGGCACATCCACCATCCATGGCCAGCAATTCCTTTCTGTACAACAATTAGCCCAGCGACGTGTCCCCTGGTTAGCTCCTCATCTATCATTTTCACTGATTGCAAAAGAAGATGAACACGATGTTTTCACACTCGAGACTAAAAATGAAAAACTCTTTATCTCCGCATCCGGTGTCAATGCGGCCGCAAAAGCATTGGGTTTTTATTTGAAAAACTATTGTCATCGCTCTATGTCGCACATGGGTGATAACCTGTCTGCACTATCCATCCTTCCCGAGATAAACAAGCCAGTGAAGATCGTGACAAATGCGAAGATCCGATATGCACTAAACTATTGTACCATCGGTTATACCATGAGTTTTTATGACTGGACAGACTGGGAGCACGAACTGGATTGGATGGCACTGAATGGGGTAAATCTGGTCCTCGCCCCACTGGGCATGGAAGCCGTATGGCAAAACACTTTACGAAGACTCGGATATAGTGACAATGAAATACTACAGTTTATTGCCGGCCCTGCTTATACCGCCTGGTGGCTGATGGGCAATCTCGAGGGCTGGGGCGGTCCAGTCACACAAGGGATGATAGATCAACAGGTCGCATTACAAAAGAAAATTCTGACGCGAATGCAGGCATTGGGAATGCAGCCGGTGATGCAGGGATTCTATGGTATGGTGCCCAATTCGCTACAGAGCAAAGGCTTTGATTTGCTCAGTCAGGGCAAATGGGCCGGTGGATTCATCCGTCCTGCCTTCTTAATGCCCGGTGATGGTTTTAAAAAAATAGCGGGCATTTATTATTCTGAATTAAAGAAGCGCTATGGCAGTGATCTGCATTATTTTGCCGGAGATCCTTTTCACGAAGGTGGCAAATCAGGAACGTTAGACGTAGCCGATTATGGTCTGTTGATTCAAACAGAGATGCACCGGTATTTTCCGGGAAGCACCTGGGTATTACAGGGTTGGCAAAATAATCCCAGCCCTGAAATATTGTCAAAACTGGATAAATCAGAAGTGCTCGTGCAGGAATTATTTGGTGAAAATACGAACAATTGGTTTATCCGAAAGGGATACGAGGGCACGCCCTTTATCTGGTGCTCAGTGACTAATTTTGGAGAAAAATGTGGCCTGTATGGCAAAATACAGCGTTTTGCTGATGAAGTCTATCGGGCCAATACCGGGGAATATGCCCCACTCATGTCAGGTGTTGGTATCATGCCTGAAGGCTTACACAATAACCCTGTAGTCTATGATTTTATCCTTGATTTGGCATGGCACCCTGAACACGTAATGGCTTCAGAATGGATAAAATCTTACGTAAATGCCCGATATGGCACGGTGAATGATAAAGTACAGGAGGCCTGGCAGATCTTCCTGAATACAATTTACGCCAGTTTCGATAAATATCAGGAAGGTCCCGGAGAATCGGTGTTTTGTGCAAGGCCTGCACTGACGATCAATAGCGCATCCAGTTGGGGTACCCGGGCAAGGAATTATGACACACAGAAATTCATCGAAGGTGTTCGCCTTTTTATCACTGCTGATGCTGAAATGAAGCACAGCGAAACCTATCAGACTGATAAAATAGATCTGTTACGCCAGGTACTGTCGAATCAGGGTGAAGAAGTCTACCGGCAGATGATTACAGCTTATGAGCAAAAGGACATAGCGGCTTTTTCACGGCTATCAACCCACTTTTTATCTTTGATAAAGTTACAGGACTCCCTGCTGGCTTGTAATCCTCATTTTCAATTACATACCTGGTTACTGCAAGCCTGGGATTTTGGCAAAACTCCTGCGGAGAAGAAGCTGGCCTTAAAAAATGCGAAGACACAAATAACATACTGGGGCCCGGATGATCCGGCAACTGATCTGCATGAGTATGCTAATAAAGAATGGAGTGGACTGATGAAGTATTATTATCTTCCTCGTTGGGAAATGTTTGTCAAAGAATGCCTTGGCAGATTGCGAAATGAGGCTGTACCCACACCCAATTATTTTTCATTTGAATTGCATTGGTGTAATAAGCCTGATTTATACCCGCCGGAAAAAATCTCTCATTTACAGCAAGAAAGAATAATCCGGAGGATATTATATCCATAATAATTAAAATTTAGTGTGGATAAAGCCTTTTTCCTTTTATCATTTCCCTTTTATCATTTCCCTTTTTACTTTTCTGTAATATTTAATACACAAAATAAGTAGAATTAAGGTAATTAATGGATGAATAATGACAAACAAATAAATGTTTACTTCTTCGTAAGTCAACCCTGTTATTTGAGCAATATATTTTATAATATCTACGCAATAATCAAATAATTCTTTCATAAGCAATGATTTTAAATAGAGAAAGATAAAGAATAATGATTTATCTAAGTTACACTACAGAGCATAGAAAGTGAATAATAATATAATTTTGAAGGCACAGCAGGCTTTACTTTGTGCGATTGGGATAATATACTCCGTTGATGATTCGGTATGGAAATCGTTCTTTTTGCAAGACTAGAAGGTTAGTAATTAGATTTTACACAAGTACAAATATAGCGATAAAATTCTTATGAAAATACTATATTTTATTAAAATAGACTTATTATATGTCTATTTTTAAAAGTATAATTGAAATAGTAATGCTGTAGCTCCTGTTCCTACCGTCACAGGATTCCAGACTACATTAATCGCTCCTCACTGACAACACAAGCATCACGGCTATCGACCGTGATGTTGTGACTCCACTTTATCGAAGTAAGGACTCCGACTTCGTTCCGTTTCACTTCCTTGAAAAGGTCTATTCACAGACCTTTTCGGCGTTGCTCACCTTCTCAACTGGACAACTTGTCCCGCAATAGAATGACTGCGAAGTATAGGCTTAGTCATTCTTTGACGGGATAAGGTTCTGATCAGGCATGTAACCGCTTTTATTTCCTTTCTCCCAACGAATCGCAAACACATCTTCCCGGCCTTTGAAGATAGATTTAAAATTTGGATTTGATGTGAATGTATTTCATTCATTGTTTAAAACTGAAAAGTATCCTTCTATTCCCGCTCAGGCGCAGGTCTCCTGACCTCCCGCGAGCAGGACAAGTCATGCATGAGCGTTACTATACCTAAAATTAATAAAAGAGTAAATCGAACAAAAACATCCCAACAATCTTAATCTAATCTTACTATTTCCAATAAGCCTTTCCCTTCTTCAGTATAATAATCAATAGTACTTCTATGCTTCCAATCTATCGGATATTTTACACATCCCGCCCTTGCCGGGTTTCCATGCAGCTAACCAATCCTTTGGTTATACATTTCTTTATTGTTAAGCAAAACAGGATGTTTCTCATGCTGCCAGAATTGATCCCGATTGTTATCGGGGAAAAATTACTTTTCATCCTTTGGCGTTATATTTTCAAATAAGTCAAGCATTTCCGCCTGAATGACCCAGTAGAGCACAGGCAATCTACAACAGTAGAGGGTACAAAATAAACACCTTCTCTGTCATCGAATTTATATTTGCTGCTCCTAATATTTCAAAGATATTGTTTTAGTAACGAATAATCATAGGTCTGGAGGCCTGCGCCAGTTCGGGCCAGTTCGGAGAATTTATTTTCTGCTGTGTCGCTGGTTAAAACCCAGGCGACAGCAATAGCTCAGGTTTGCTGAAGTATAAAATAAAGGAAAACAATGACGCCCGAAACAATAAGTGCACTTTTAAGTACATTTTTGGATATCCGAAAAGATTGTATAGTTCTTTTCTGTAAAAGGAATATAGTGAAACAAGTAAAAATAATCATTGCCGAAACGGCAACAACCCCATAATAGTTTAGACCATCTGATTCATACATACTAACCCTCATCACTATAAAACGTAGTGAAAATATAATTTGAAAAATAGATGTAAAAAGTGAAATAATCCATCCTGGCTTTTTCATCCAAAGAAACAAGGCTACCTGAAATGGAATAAGCAATAAAAAACCTACAGCCATTAATTTTAAATAAAGAGCGCATGATTCACATGAAAAAATGGGAATCATTGAAGGCAACAACAAGAAATAAAAGAGGCTTATAATGCTGCAAAAAAAATATATCCATTTTTTAAAGTTCCCGGGATGTGCAATAGGCTTTGGAGGTAATATTTCTTTTTCCTGTTTCTTTTTCATGGTGCTTCGCCTCAACACATCGTCTTTTTCAGCATCAGCAATTTTATGATGGTCATTTATGTTTCGGCCTGTAGTCGAAGAATCTTCAGAAATTTGTTTCCATATTTCAAAAAATTGTTCACATTTATTCCTGTTTTGTTGGGTGATAAAATCATATTTTACCTGTAATGCTTCATCATATTTTTTTAGAGCATCGCCATAAATTTTATTTTTAAATAGCACATCCGCTTCATTTACCAATACTAGAAATTTTTTGTCTTTATAGCAATCATCTAATGCTTGTTGAAGAAGCTTATCTTCTGGAAAACGTTCAACCAATAAATGATATTCGTGGCACGCCTCATCGAGTCGGCCATTATGGTGTAATTTTGTAGCTTTTTGTACCCATGCTTCTATTGAAAACTTTGGATTATGCGCAATGTAAAAATCAGATGGTTTTATTGTAAGTTCACTTTTAAAATGTGGTTCAGGGAAATTCTTTTCTTTTAAATGAAAAGCAACTGTTTGATAAATATCTTCAAGCGCAATATTTTCTTTATTATTATCAAGGCCATTGCTTAGTGTATTGATGATTTCGCCGGTAAAAAATGTATTATTTTTTTCGGGGTTATAAAATGAAACTGCGTTCGGCGATGAAGATGCGAATGTGTATGTACCTGCTACATTAAAACCTGCAATGATATCATCAACACCCTGGGTAGCAATTCCACTATGGCAAGCATCAAGAATCAGGATTTTTTGTGAAGCGGTTGATTGCTTCAGGATTACATTTTTTATAAAATCAAAATCAATTCCATTGATAATGTGATCATCTATTTTTTTAGTGTTTTTTGCAATGAGATACAGCTTGCTTTTATCGGTACGGCATCCATGGCCGGCATAATAAATCAAGATTGTTTCCACATTGGGTAGTTTGCTTGCAAGTATTAATTGTTCTTCAATTTCCCCACTTGATTTATCTAAAAGAACAATAATATTCTCCGCTGGAAGGCCAACAATTTTTTTATCAATCAAGAGGTTATATAAATCCTGGATATTGCCTTTTACCGGCTGTATGGCTGGGAAAGTAAAATCAAATTCGCTATTGCCAATTAAGATTGCTTTTGTTCTTTTAACGTCAATTGCAAAATTGGGGTGGTTCAATATAGTTGTTTCTCCATTACTGTTTGTTATATAGCTTTTTTTGAATGCATCGTCACTCATTTCTGTATATATTTCTACATTTGATTTTTCATGATGGTTTACCTTCTTTAAAAACTTTTTGAAAGCGGGTTCCAGGGATTTTAAAGTATGCTGGAATACAACTTCAAGGCTTGTTTTTAAAGCAGTTTCACCCACAATGGCGCCGACAATACCTGCAACTGCCATGAAACCAACACTCATAGTGCCTTCCATGGGTGCCTGCTCTTTTAACTTAATTTGCAGGCCTTCTATTTCCAACTCCTGTATTAAGTTGCGTAGCTCATAAATGTCTGTAAATGCATCAGATGATTTTATTTCTATCTCAATGGTCATCCTTAATATTTTTTTCAGAATGGTTTTAAAAAATATTGACGTGTTCTCTCAAGAAGTCTTAATCCTTCTCAACTGGACAACTTGTCCCGCAATAGAATGACTGCGAAGTATGAACTTAGTCATTCATTGACGGGATACGGTTCTGATTAATAAAATATGGGACTACGCCCGCAAATATACAGTCTTAATCCTTCTCAACTGGACATACGGTTCTGATTAACAAAAAAATGAAAATAGAAAAAGCAGCAGTCTTAATCCCTCTCAACTGGACAACTTGTCCCGCAATAGAATGACTGCGAAGTATGAGTTTAGTCATTCATTGACGGGATACGGTTCTGATCTTTTACCTACTTTTCTCTAAATTTTCTTTCCCACTGTCTCCTGCCTTTTCCCTATCCACCCCAAATGTGTATGATGAAAACTATCAGCAAGTTTCAATCCGTAGCCCAGCACTCTGTCAAATGCCGCATGCCCAAACAAGATGATGCCGGCAAATGAAATGTAAATATTACCGCTAAAATATCCTAAAATAATGATACCTATGGCTAATAATTTGTGATGGAAAATATTGTAAATTACTGCTCCTGTCCGGGTATTGACTGCATATCCTGCCATAGACAGATCTGGTAATAAAAAACAAAGCGGATAAAGCCACCAGGCCAGATCCATCTGGTAAAATAATAGCAACGAAAGAAAAAATTCGCCTAAGTCTTCGAGTAAAAGGAGGTTCTTCATTTTTATTTATTTTAGGATATTAAAATTAATTTTTATATAGTATTTTAACTATTGCTTCACCAGGGGAATACTTTGCAAGTACATATTGTGCTCGTCATAGAATTGCAGGATATAAATTCCGACCGGTAAATCAACCACACAGAGAAGGTCTGCCGCATTGAATGACCGGATATACTTTCCCGCACCAGTATAGATAACTATCTCAGTCCACGGAAAGGATGAAAGTATTTCAAAATTATCGTGCACGGGATTCGGACAAACCCTGATGTCTTGTTTATTGTCCTGTATAGTCCGCATCGCATTACTCCTGCAATCTGTGATATCAAATGAAAGTGGCACATTGGATACCTGGTAAAGTGTCGATTGAAGGGGCAGGACTTCTACGGATTCTACGGATTCTGTTTTATTATCATTCCGGGCAAACAGACTGTCGTTGCGTCTGATCGTATCGGCAGGCAATACCAGTGCGCCTGTCTGCAGGTGGATATCGTCAGCTTCCGTTGCTGTACCTGTTGTCAGGTACCGGATTGAGATTGGGTATGAGATATCCTCACTGTGACGAATGGCATTAAACACAGCAGGGGTAGAGTCACACTCTATGGCGGTATTTTGCAAATTTTCAAGTGTTATCGTAGTAGCTGGCAAAGAATCAATTAATGAATAGTGTAGTGACAGGTTCTGAGTCTCCGCGACCTTTTGCAGCCAGATACTATCTCCCTGAGGAGCCAGTATAGTTAATCGGCCTGTGATATCATGAACTCCTTCCAGCGTCTCCCAACCATATACCCGCATAAAATGAAAAGGTGTCGGATAGGTTAGCAAAACATTGTCAAAATGAATGCCCCCGAGCGCAGCACAAGGGTTGGTGTAATCAGGCACTTCCATGAAGATAGGTTCATTGTATTGCTGGTCCTGATTCAGGCTGACATCTTTAAAAACACAATCCCGGAAGGTTAATGCATAGGCAGCTGCCGTTTTTCGTGTATATAATAAGGTCCACTGACTACTGTCAATAGTGCATCGGTCAAATACCACATCACCCTGAACCGGGTGAGTCTTGTCTGCACTTACAAATAGTTCCGCCGGACTATACGGATGCCCCGGGCGGCTATTCTGACTGAAAAAACAATCACTGACACGAATACTCACCGGCAGAGAAGTACTGTCCAAAAAGCTCAGGGCCAGACAAAGTCCTACCCAGTTATTCTTAGTAAATATACAATGATCGAAATTCAGATTTACGATCCGTTGATAAGTCTCATAGGGCTCCACATCGACACCAGCTTCAGGAAGTGTGCCATTGGTCCGGGTAAATAAACAGTGCCGTACAGTCATGTTTTCCACACTGGTGATGCTCATACCCTGCCGGTAATGATTTATACTGCGTACATCTTCGATCAGGATATTCTCACAATAGGGGCGTTCTTCTCCGGATCCTTTTGCCCCACCGACATAAATGCCATCGCCCCCACTGTCACGTAGCGTCAGACCATATATCCGTATATCTGTGCAATTATTTATACTTAATGTATGCCTGTACTCGCTGTCACCCAGTGCTACATATTCTGCTTTATTCATGATGAATGTAGCACCATAACCGATGATAGTGATATTTTGACACCGGGACAGCCTGAATAAACATTGGCCCGGCTCAGGAAACTGCCCTGGAATCGCTCGCAATACTACACCCGGCTCGAACAGGATGGTTTTATTACTAATATCCCAAAAATGATTAGAAGACACTTTCCAATCAGCGCTCTGCCAATCAATAATCACAGTATCATAGTTTGAACTTATGGCAGCCTGGAAAGCTCCAGTAGCATTTGTCGTGTCATATCCAAAGGATGATGCCCTTACAGAAGTCGCATGCACCTGCAATACCGTAAGGGATATTAATATCAGTAAAATTAATTGTCTCATATCAATTCTTTCTTAGCGCTAAAAGTAAATTTAATCGAATATGTCTTTATTCTTAGGGTATTCATTTTTTATTTTTTAGCTTTTAGTAAATTTTATTTGCGCAAGTGAATGCTTGCGCTTATATTTGCAAGCAAATACTTGCACAACATGGAAGCACGCAGAGATGTTTTTCAGGCAATTGCTGATCCTACACGACGCGCCATCATAGGCATGATAGCACACCAGCCGGTGAATGTCACTACTATCGCAGATAATTTTAATGTCAGCAGACAAGCTATCTCACTACATCTTAAAATTCTCGCCGAATGTGGACTGCTGAATGTCAGACAATCCGGCAGAGAGCGCTGGTGTGAGGCAAAGCTGGATACATTAAACGAGGTCCATGCCTGGGTAGAAGAGTATCATAAGCTTTGGAAAGGACGCTTACAGGCACTGAAGGCCTTTGTCGAACAAGATAACCAGGAAATCTCAAATTAAATATCAATAAAATACGTATGGAAAACAATAAAAAAGATGAAGTATTCATCGAAGAATATTTTAATGCACCGCTGGAAAAGGTTTTCAATGCCTGGACAGATCCAAATAAATTAATACAGTGGTATGCACCTGCGGGGTGTAAAATCAGCTATAAATCGCTGAAAATCGAAACCGGTGGCCACTTTCATTCTTGTATTTCAAATCCTCAATATGGTGACTGTTGGTGTATAGGAGAATATATCGAGATTATACCCTTCTCTAAGATTGTATTTACCTTGATTAATGCGGATGAAAATGGAAATAAAATAAACCCCGCAGATATCGGAATGGATCCGGATTGGCCCGGAGAGACTTTAGTCACAGTAACATTAGCTTTTGAAAATAACCGAACCAAACTCCAGCTCAGGCAAACAGTCTTACAAAACCTTGCTATAAAAACAGGCGCCTATCCCAGTTGGATACAAATGTTGGAAAACCTCAATAAAATATTGAATTTGAATTGAAAATATGCGACAAATACAGTTATTCTTTATATTTATTCTGCTTATGTCACTATTGAACCCCGCTATCATCAGAGCAAACAGCGTTCATAATTCTATGGCAAAAAAAGATACTTTCCCTACTTGTGGATATTTTCGGGTCAATGGAATTCGCCTGTACTATGAGATCTATGGTGAAGGGAATCCATTGGTTTTAATTCATGGTGGCGGATCTACGATTCAAACCACTTTTGGTCGGGTAATTCCATTATTGGCAAAACGGCACAAACTCATCTGCGTTGAATTGCAGGCGCATGGCCGTAGTGATGATCGGGAAGGCCCGTTATCATTCGAGCAGGATGCTGATGATGTAGTGGGTTTGTTGCACAATCTGGGCATCACTAAATCTGATTTTTTTGGTTTTAGTAATGGAGGAAACACTGCTTTGCAAATAGCGATCAGGCATCCTGAATATTGTCATAAAATAATTGCCGGTTCTGTATTACTAAAGCATGATGGTGCGCCCCCGCTATTCTGGGAGTCTATGAAAAATGCAAGCTTTGAACAGATGCCGGCACAGTATAAAGCGGCGTATATCGCTGTGAATCCGGATAGCCTGAAACTGCACAATATGTATCAAAAGTGTGCTGACCGTATGAATCATTTCAGAGATTTTGATGATGTCGATTTGAAGTCAATTTCAGCACCTGTGCTGTTAATAAACGGGGATCATGATGTAGCCAGTGTTGATCATATTTCTGCTATGTCCAGACTAATTCCACATTGTACTCTGGCGATCATTCCAGGAGGACATGGAGAATACATCGGTGAGATTACTACCTTGCACGAAGATTCCAGAGAAGAAGACTTTATTATCCCATTGATAGAGAAGTTTTTAACGGAATAGCCATTCTATCACATGCAGTTAACACCCGGTCGAATTCCGGTATTCATGCAATAATACAATTTGATTCATACTCCTATCCCGGTTTTGCCCTGGATAAGATGCGCCATAGTAATGGTCATCCAGCAGATAATCTGTCATAAATCGCAAAGCCTGCATATAAATGATAAATGACCCGGAAAATGGCAATAAATCGATTTCCTCTGTACTTAGTTTTCCTTGCCATCCATTAGTATATCCATTAATTATTGCCTGATAAAAAGGCTTTCTTATCCTGATTTTATCGATATCCGTACTATTCTCATCTACCGGAGAAAGGTAAGTACGCATCATGTCACCGACATCGCTGATTATATAGCCGGGCATGACCGTGTCCAGATCGATCGGGCAAACCCCTTGAAAATTCTCATCAAACAGCACATTGCTGATTTTGGTATCGTGATGAATTACCCTCAGTGGCAGTTTATGCTCATTGAGAATTGCTTCAAAAACCCGTACGATATCTTTATGGGCCTTCAATGCTTCAATCTCACCCTGACATTCTTTGATACGGGTTGTGTTGCCTGTCCTTAATGCATTTTCAAACTGCGAATAGCGGAGACTCAGATTGTGAAAGTCCGGAATAGTGATTTGAAGTTGAGCAATTGGAAAGTCACTCAGGCGCTGTGTAAAGGCGGCAAACTGGTACGCAGCCTGATAAGCCTGACCTGCTTCCTGCACGACCTGTAGCGTAACTGCATTGGTAATCTTATCAAAAACCCTGTAATAGCCAGATCCATGGATATGAACAAGTGTATTGCCCTTGCTGTCAGGTATTAAATGTGCGAATGGTTCAGCAGCATATTTCTCTTTGAAATATTGGGAAATCGCTCTTATGTTTTGATCAATCCTGTCCGGATGTATAAATACCCGGTCATTGACCGCCTGCAATATATACTCACCTTTGTCTGTCGCAATATCCCAGGTTTGATTAATCAGGCCGCTTTTTATTACTTTGACTGAAAGTAGCTTCCCCAGTGAGTAATGCTGTAGTATATCCTGAACCAATGGCTCTGACATTAATATTCATCATTCATTGCGAAATCCGGCTTTCTGTGTTTCCATTGTCCCTTGGTGAAATCAGGAAACTCAACCGTTTGGTTATTATTCGCTATTGATTTTTCGCTCAGCGGTGTAATCACACTCCAGGCTGCCGCATCATAGACATCCATGGCTGTCGGTTTTTGGCGCTTCACTGATTCGATAAATGAATGGACCGCAAAAAAGTCCATACCACCGTGTCCGGCATCTTCAGTTTCTTTCAACCATCGCTTCCACAACGGATGATCATATTTCTCGAGCCAGGCTGTATCTGATTCCCATTGATGTGGTTTTGCCGTTTTACCCTGGATATACAGTGAATTGTTCAGGTCCATCCACAGACCTTCTGTTCCCTGTATCCTGAACCCTAATGAATAGGGACGTGGAGAACACGTATCGTGAGTTAGTAATGCTGTCTCACCATTGGCACAATTGATCAATGTACTGACCACATCACCGAGTTTAAATTTAACCTTTGCATTCGGGTGATTTTCTCCGCCTACATCTACGATGTGCTTATGTAATCCTCTGCTTTTACTGGCAAATGAACAAAGAGAAGTAAAGCGATTGCCCCGGTTGATATCTATCATCTGTGCTATCGGACCAATGCCATGTGTCGGGTATAATTCTCCATTACGATCGACATTATGCTGTGTACGCCAGGCTGCTTCTGAAAATCCTTTTTTACCAAACTCAACTCCATGATCATAAGGATGCACACCATCATTAAACAATACTTCCCGCAGATCATGCTCATAACCGCCCTGCAAATGAATCAATTCACCAAATAATCCTTCCCGTACCATATTCAGTACAGCAAGGACATCGCGACGATAACAGACATTTTCCAGCATCATCACATGCGCCTTCTTTTGTTCGGCTAAGTGAACGACATCCCAGTGGTCCTCCAGTGTGATTCCCAGGATGACTTCAGTCGCTACATACTTGATACCGGCATTCAGCGCTCCTTTAATCATTGGCGTATGCCACTCCCAGGGTGTAGCTATAATGACTGCGTCCAACTTTTCCTTGCTCAGCATTTCCTGCCAGGCATAGTCACTCCCGGTATATACTTTTGTCGAATTTTGATTATTCTTTGCCAGAATTGCCTTTGCATCAGTGAGCATGCGGTCATTGATATCACAGATAGCAACTATGGTTGTGTCTTTCCGGGAGGAAGCCAGCCCGAGCAAGTCCTGACCCCGCAATCCGGTGCCAATAAAGCCCACTCTTACCGGTTGTTCGTCCTTTCCCAGTGCAAATATTTCCTTTGGGGTGAATAAAAGTGTAGTCGCAGCTATACCGCTGTATCGTAAGAAGGTCTTCCTGTTCATTTGTTGATATTTTACCTCTAAGTTAGTAAAAAATCAGATGCACAATGATTCCTTTCTCAGTCGGGTGTGTATAAAACAAGTCGTACTTACTCTTGGATTATATATATCACACAAAATCTTTGATTTAAATACCTACTATGGTTGAACTTATAACTAAACACTTTACTCCGTTGGAGTTCAATCAAATAAAATCGCAAGGTGAAATATTTATCAATGCAAACATTCCCTACAATGTCCGATCAATTCCTGTTTGTATATCGTAGAATCAGGAAAAGCAACATGGCCAGTGAAGATAATGCCGCAGCTACATACGTCATAGCCGCCCAATGCAACGCATCCTTCGCACCATCTACCTCTGATGTGGTTGCTGTACCGGTTGTCTCAAGCCAGACCAATGCTCGTTTACTCGCATCAAATTCGACTGGCAATGTAATCAGGCTGAAAAGTGAAGTAATCATAAAAGCCAGAATGGTAATCAACAGGATTGTCTTGCCACCTGTCGCACCCAAGACACCTAGTGCTAAAAACAACAAAAACTGTTGGGCAGTCGCTGCGAAATTTACCAAAGGAACGATCGCAGACCGGAATTTCAGCATTGGATAAGCTGTTGCGTGCTGAACTGCGTGCCCACACTCATGCGCTGCTACGGCTGCTGCGGATACGGAGCGTCCATTGTACACTTGTTCGGACAAATTAATTGTTTTATTTGCCGGGTTATAATGGTCAGTCAGATGGCCCTGAACAGAGGTGACGACGACATCATTAATGCCATTCTCCCGAAGCATTTTTTCGGCTATTTCTTTACCTGACAGCCCATTGGACAGGCCCACCTGCCCGTATTGTGCGAACTTTGATTTCAACCGCGCACTCAGTGCCATCCCTATCAATGATGAGATCACACCGATAGCCATATAAATCATATATCCACCACTCATTTCTCTATTTTTTGACTATTAACCGATTGCTTAGACGAAAAGTTTCAGCATCAGGAAATCTTTGTGTCACCAAAATAGCTGTGCAATACCTTAGGTAAAGCTATACAATCTACCTGCTGGTGGTTTTCCAGCAAGGATGCCACTATTCGTGCCAGCGCGAGAGAGCTGCCATTGAGTGTGTGCAGCAATTCATTTTTCCCATCCTTATTCTTATACCGCAACTTCAACCGATTTGCCTGAAAGGTTTCAAAGTTTGAGACCGAACTTACTTCCAGCCAACGTTCCTGAGCAGTGGACCACACTTCAAAATCATAGGTCATGGCGGAGACAAAGCCCATATCGCCTCCACAAAGCCGGAGTATCCGGTAAGGCAATTCCAGTGATTCCAGCAGTCCGGATACATGTGCGACCATTTCATTCAGTGCAGCATAAGAATGCTCTGCTTTTTCAGCGCGTACTATTTCTACTTTATCAAACTGATGAACCCGGTTCAATCCCTTTACATGTGCGCCATAAGAGCCGGCTTCCCGCCTGAAACAGGGTGTGTATCCTGTCGCACGCAATGGCAGATCCTCTTCTCTGAAGATCTTGTCCCGCCACAAATTGGTGATGGGAACTTCCGCCGTAGGTATCAGATAGAGGTTGTCCTTTTCTACATAATACATCTGCGCTTCCTTATCGGGTAACTGCCCGGTGGAATAGGCTGAGGTTTCATTGACCATAAAGGGTGGCAGGATTTCCTCATACCCGGCTTTTGTATTATAGTCAAGGAAATAATTGATCAGTGTCCGCTGTAATTTAGCACCCTGCCCCTTATACACTATAAATCCACTACCTGTGATGTCCGCTCCCGCCTTCATGTCGAATAAACCGTATTTCTCCGCCAACTCCCAGTGCGGTAAAGCTCCCGGAGGCAACTGTGGAAAGGGCTTACTCCAATCCTGAAAGACAAAATTGTCATCAGCGGAAGCACCTGCGACCACTTCATCAGCCGGGATATTGGGAATGCTAACCAACGCATTGTCCAGTTCGGATTTGATTTCTGAGAAATTTACTTCCAGTGCTTTTATCTCGCTTTTCAGTGCTGCAACCCTTGCTTTGAGTTGCTCTGCCTTGGTTTTGTCCCCGGATTGAATCACGCTTCCGATCTCACGGGAGAGCTGATTTGTTTCACTCAGTAATTGGTCTATCTGTGTCTGAGCTGCTTTTCGCTCATCATCCAGACTAATAATTCTATCTAAAACAGCAATCTGATCATCAGTCCAATTGCGCTTTTTTAGCCCCTGACGTGCTCTGTCGGGATTCTCTCTGATCTGTTCAATAATTAACATTGATAAAAATTTATCCTCAAAGATAATTGTATTAAAAAATTACGTTGTACATTTGTGCGACCATTTTAGAATGGTAATCCTGTTTGTGATTATTATACTTATCTGATATCATTCCACTATCCTTTTTTAGAATCGTTGTTTATACTTAGGTGTGGAGCATATTTATAGTGTATATTTTTTTTCATAACCGGCATCTTACCGTAGTCCAAATTCAGAAAAAGGATTCATTTTGCAATTTTCTTTTAGAAAATGATTCCGGCAGGAGATAGCCGAATTTTATCAATAATACGTAAAAATTTTTATAGAAATGTACGACATTTTGCAACTGGACGCTATGTTAGTCGCCGAACTAAGAGATGTAGCTGAGAAAATAGGCCTGGTAAATTATAAACGCCTGGGTAAACAAGAACTGATTTACAAAATCCTGGATCAACAGGCTGTCACAACCCGACTGTCAGAAGAAAAACTGGCAGCTATTGAAGAAGAATCCAATAAGAGTAAACCACATAAGAAAGAAGCTGCCCTTCAGCCACCACCCAAAAAGAAAGTACCAAAAGGCAAGGCCGGAAATGAAAAAAAGGCTGCCACAGCAGAGCCGGCTCAATCTGTGATTAAAAAACAAGCTGAACTGGACTTCTCGGAAGAGAATGCGGATAATAAACAGAGTAATAACGGCGAGAATGTTGCCGATGATAATAAGCCAAGAATCAAACGGTTTACTACCAGTGCCTATCAGGAAAAGGAAAGTCAGGAAAGTACAAAATCAGAGCCTGTGCCTGACACCCCGAAAGAAAAGCCACAGGTAATAAACACCCCGAAAAAAGCCAAAGCACCCCAACCAGAAAAACCCGCTAAGACAGCAGAGAAAGTAGTAGATGAAGGTCCACGGTTTAATATCGATATGGATGGCATGATCGAGAGTGAAGGTATCCTGGAAATGATGGTGGACGGCTATGGCTTCCTTCGCTCCTCAGATTATAATTATCTTACCTCACCGGATGATATCTACGTCTCACCGTCACAGATAAAACTGTTCGGATTGAAGACCGGTGATACCGTAAAAGGATTTATCCGCCCTCCGAAGGAAGGTGAAAAATATTTTGCGTTGATTCGTGTGTCCAATATCAATGGCCTCGAACCAAATCAAATCCGTGATCGTGTTCCTTTTGATTACCTGACACCTTTGTTTCCTGAAGAGAAATTTAATCTCAGCCTGGCTGCCGATGGCAAGGACTATGGTAACCGTATGATTGATTTGTTTACCCCAATCGGAAAAGGACAGCGTGGCTTGATTGTAGCCCAGCCCAAGACCGGTAAGACATTTTTACTGAAAGATATCGCCAATGCCATATCAGCAAACCATCCGGAGTGTTTTCTGATCGTACTACTTGTAGATGAACGTCCGGAGGAAGTCACTGATATGCGCAGAAGTGTCAATGCTGAAGTTGTGGCAAGTACTTTCGATGAACCCGCTGATAACCATGTGCGTGTAGCAGGAATCGTGCTTGAAAAAGCCAAGCGCCTGGTAGAGTGTGGTCATGACGTAGTCATCCTGCTGGATTCCATCACACGTCTCGCCCGGGCTTACAATACAGTAGCCCCGGCAAGCGGCAAAGTGCTTTCCGGCGGTGTAGAAGCGAATGCCCTCCATAAACCGAAGAAGTTTTTTGGTGCAGCACGAAAGATAGAAAATGGCGGTTCACTCACTATTTTAGCTACTGCATTGATAGACACTGGGTCAAAAATGGATGGTGTCATCTTTGAAGAGTTTAAAGGAACCGGAAATATGGAACTTCAGCTTGACAGAACCCTCGCTAACAAACGCCTGTATCCGGCTATCGACCTGACAAAGTCAAGTACCAGACGCGAAGATCTGCTGCAAGACAGAGAGACGCTGCAACGAATGTTTATCCTGCGAAATCAATTGGCGGATATGCGCTCTGATGAAGCCATGGAGTTTCTACGCAAGTTTATGATCGGAACTAAAAGCAATGAAGAGTTCCTGCGCAGCATGAATTAAGCGAGAGTTTACCTATCTGGATAAATTCATCGGGAATGTCCATCTCTGGATTTACTTTATTGCGCGCATTAGTACAAATAGTAGTAATTTGTGCTCTATAAGTTAAATATTATCCGACATGAAGAAAATATTAGTGCCCACTGATTTCAGCACCAATGCAACCCGGGCTATTGATATTGCAATGGCAATGGGAGCAAGCAGCGGGGCTGAACTGATCTTGTTTCACAGCTCGAATCCCAATGAGGGAATAAACAATACCGTTTATTCTCCCATTTTCGTGCATGAATACTATGAGGTAAAAAAGCAAACTTTGGAACGCCTGGCTGACCAGCTCAAAGAAAAGGGTTATACCGGTACGATTTCTACTGAATATGTGGTGGACTTTACTGTTTCCGCCTTACTTGATACGGCTGACAAACACGATGTGGATGTTATCGTCATGGGCGCCACTGGTTCCAGCAGTATCCATGGGATGATCCTGGGCTCTGTATCCGCCGGTGTAATCGAAAGAAGCAAAATTCCGGTTTTTCTGGTACCGCATGAGTTTTCACTCCCTGAGACAAAAGTAAATGTATTTATTGCGACAGATTATAAGACCGCTGTGGATGAAAAAGCAAAGACATTTCTGCGCTTTCTGAAAGAAAAAATGAATTTTGATTTTACTCTGGTGCATGTAGATAATCAGGAAAAAGATATCGTGCCGGATAAGGATTTCATTAAGCACAATTTTGAGGGAATAGTATCCGACCAACTTGAAATACAGGGTACCTATGTTTCTGATGCACTAATCATTTTACAGGAAGAGACGCCAAACTCTATCCTGTGTACTATCAAGAAACACAGGGGCTGGTTTGAAAAGATTTTTTCACAAAGCATCACTAAATCATTGGCACACCATGCCCGCGTACCATTAATTTGCTTACAGGAAGCAAATTAATTGCCTGCAGGTCTTCGGAATAAATATTTGGCTTAGCTCATATTTTTATGAGAAGATCCATTGATTTTTAAATATTTAACTTACCTTTGTGCCTCTTTTGCATTCAGATGCATAGAAGTTTGATTTGAGATAAAAAATAGACGATGAAAAGGACATACCAGCCGTCCAGGCGTAAAAGACTAAATAAGCACGGTTTCCGCTCAAGAATGAGTACGAAGAACGGTCGTAGAGTACTGGCAAGTCGCAGAGCAAAAGGAAGACACAAGCTGACTGTTTCTGACGAGGCCTACTCTAAGTAAGATTCCTAGCTATGTAATAGCTCAGGATGACTACGCATAATTATTCTTTTCCAAAAAGTAAGAAATTAAAAAGCCGTAAGGCTATAGCCCATCTGTTTCAATCAGGTAGGGCTTCTTTTTTATATCCGGTTAAATTACTTCTTGATTATCCTGAGACCGCCACAGAAAAAGGCTTCCGCGCTACAGTTGCTGTTAGTAAACGCAATGTCGGCTCAGCAGTGCAGCGCAATTCGATCAAGCGAAAGATGCGTGAAGCGATCCGGCTTCACCAGCAGTTGATCGCAGCTGACCGTTATACTGAACTCCTGTTTATCTATGTTGGAAAAACTGATGTCGATCCTCAACAGTTGACCCGCGCTATCCGTTTACTGATGGAAAGGCAATTTACACAGTAAATTAATTGGATTGTGAGAAGGCATTTGATATTTATTCTACTTTTCAGCTTTATAGTTTCTCCGCTGATTGCTCAAAAATATCTTCAAGTAATCAATGACAAGGGTCGGGAGAAAATGCGCCTGCAGATAGGTGATCCGATTAGTGTGTCAACGTATGGTGATCCGGCAATGCATTCATCCACAATAATGCGCATCGATTATGAGCAGAATTACCTGAATCTTGAAAACTGGATCGTTCCGCTGGACAGCATTGCTGCTATCAGAGCCAATAATCCCCGCATTAGCAAACGGCTTGGCACCATAGCTTTTGCCACCGGCTTGCCCGCTTTATTCACTTCTGTCGCGGCTGGTTTGTTTTATAAACCGGCAAATACCAAAGAATTTGTAATCGCCACTGGTGGTTTAACGCTGAGTGGTCTAATCCTCAAAAATATCGGCAGACACAACAGAGTCTATACCAGAAAGAAAGGATTTCAGTTTCGACTCCTAAACCTAACAATTGAGCCTCCGGCTATTTCAACAGAAAAACCCTGACTATTTTCTGGCATAAGCCAAAATCCGGTCTATCGACTTCTGATCCGGGTTAAACCGATGCTTTGGCAGAATAACTGCCATTTTGCTAACCGGACGATCCAGTGTCTCCTGAACGATAGCGAGTGGAAAATCTCTGTTGGGGTTAAGTGATAATAAATTTGAAGAAAGTGTACAGATTTTATTCATATATTCATTTAATAATTTGCTAAATCAATCAACTTCCTATTTAACCTGCACTATTCACTATTTATTGTGTATGCCCTACTGCCATTAACATAATTATCTTCTCGCCCACTATCTCTTTGAGCTTAATTTAGTTGAAATGGCCGTAATGCCCATAAAATTACCCTTAGAACACTGACTGTTTACTCAGAAATGCCCGCTAGCTTATAATACTATTAGCGTTTCTCTGCCGGCGGTCTTTGTGGTGGAATAAATGGATTTGTCTTTAGTAAATCCATGATCACCTCGATACCTTTCTCTAATTGCGCATCTTTACCCTGTGCTACTTCCGAAGGATTTTCCGGTACCTGGAAATCGGGATCTACACCATGCCCCTCTTCAAACCAGGTACCGTTAAGATAATACATACGAAATGTCGGTACGGTTACGCCAGCACCATCAATCAGCGACGGTGCCCCACTAATTCCAATTAGACCTCCCCAGGTACGGGTTCCGATTAATGGGCCTATCTTCTTCAATTTGAAATAATCCGGGAATGCATCTCCGCCGGAACCGCTCCAACCATTTATCAGCATCACTTTTGGCCCAAACTGTCCTGCCGGAGGCCATCGCCAGGGCTCACCATCACGGGTCGCCCAGTACACCAACGGCGGTCTGTCCAGTATTTCGATAAAGCGGTCAGGAATCTGGCCTCCGTTATTGAAGCGCTCATCAATAATTAATGCTTTTTTATCCAATTGTGCCTTAAACATCCGCATCAACTCATTTTGTCCGTCTGTTCCTGTACTTGGTACATAAATATATCCGACTTGCCCATTGCTTGCTTTCTCTACGCGACTCCTTTTCTCTTCGATCCATTCCAGATTACGCAGTCTGTATTCATCCGAAAGTAAGTTAACAATTGCCTTCCTTTCACCTTTAAACCGGGGACTACTGTAAGTTAACTCCACCGTTTTATCTGCCAGCCCGGCAAATGCCTCAAACGGCTCAGTCGTAGTGCGAATCGGGATTCCATTTACCGCCAGGATAATGTCCCCTTCTTTCACATCTATCCCCGGCTGATCCAGTGGTGACCGAACTTCACTGTCCCACTTAGCACCTGTAACTATATGGCTTATTTTATAGTATTTGCCTTCCGGCACCCAGTTTACACCCAAATAACCTATATTCAGTCTGGATGCATCTTCTACATCCCCGCCGGAATAATAGGTATGGGAGGCGCTTAATTCACCGATCATTTCACCGATGATAAAGGATACATCTAATCGGGTTGCTGCATCTTTCATCATATCTTCATAGTGTGTACGAACCGAATTCCAATCCACACCATGCATATTTTTATCATAAAAATAATCCCGTTCCAGGCGCCATGCATCTGTAAATATCTGTTCCCACTCATCACGTGGTGTGATGTAGGCATACAAATTATTCAGGTCTAGCGGTTTTTCAAACTTCAGCTTCTCTTTAGGCTCCAGGACAGCTACATTATTCCCTTGCATGACCAATATTTTCTTCTTATCAGCACTCAGGGCATAGCCATTTATCTTACTGATAATCGTCTTCTCCTCTTTACTCTCAGTATCAAAGTAACGCAGACTCATTCCATCCTCATCTGCTCTCATATAGAGAACTTTTCCTTTCGCTGCTGACAAGCCATACATATTACCTGCTTTGACCGGAATAATTTCGATACGTGCCTCTATTCCGGCGAGGTCAATGCGAATATCTTCCTTCTTCTCGTCAGTAGTGCCTTCTTCTTTTTTGCCCTTTTTTTCTTTTTTGTCTTTCTTATCCGTTTTTTTATCTGTTTCCGGTATTTTCTTCTCCTGCACGGTCACCGTATCATTTTCAGGTACGAGTAATGATTTTCCATCTTTTGCCAGTGTAATAACTCCGATTTCTGTGGACTTGTCATAGATAAAGGTGTTATCAAAGTCACTATATTCCGGATTCATTGCCTGATTGGTGGTAAACCAAAGGTATTTTCCGGATTCATCAAATACAGGATTGTCACAGTTATAAAATCCGGTAGTAATCTGGTGTGTTTTCCCGGCAGTCACTTCATACAGGAATAGGGCATTCTGATTATTTGATAATGAACGCGAATACGTCATCCATTTTGAATCGGAAGACCAGTCCACCTTAAACGAGGATGTGGGTCCATGGGTGACATTGACCAGGTGATCAATCACTGTTATGTTTTTACTACCCAAATCAAAAAGTTGTATAGTGCCTGTCTGGTCTATAAATGCAATTTTCTTACTATCCGGAGACCAAAACTGCGAATACCTGAAGCCCGGACCCAGGTTCGTTAGTTTCATCTCGGTTTCTTCTTTCCCGGTGGGCTTGAGAGTCAATTCATACTCTCCGCTTTTGTCGGACCAATAAGAAATATATTTTCCATCCGGAGACCATTCCGGTGAACGCTCCGCTACACCTGACGTCTGTGTCAGATTTTTCACTACACCCTTTTCTGCCGGTACAGAATAAATATCTCCCCTGGCTTCAACCAGTACGCGCTGTCCAGAAGGACTAATAGCATAGTTTTGGATATAATCCTTTGTCATTACGAGCCGGGGTTTCTGATAAGATTCATCGGTGACTACATTTACCGGTATAATCTGGTCGGTTCCGCTACTTAGATTATACAGATGCAGTTCGCCTGCATTTTCATAGACGATATCTTCCGGACCTACTGAGGGATAATGAATATCATACTCTGTATAAAACGTTAATTGTTTAGCCTCACCGGTTGATAAATTATATTGGTACAGGTTCATTCGCTCTTCTTTGCCCCGATCAGATATGAAATAAAGATAATCGCCATGCCACATCGGGAACTCATCACCACCACCTGCGTCCGGAGTGATCAGTCTGGAAGAACTGTCCCGGGTGTCGTAAATGATAATCTTGCCTTTTGTGCCACCTTTGTACCGTTTCCAAGTCCGCATTACCTGCGTCACATAGGTAAAGGCTAGTTTCTTGCCGTCAGGACTATACGAACCATATTCTGCATAAGCTAAGGGTAACTTAGTAACCGGTCCGCCATTCTCTGAGACTGTATAAAATTGATTAAAACGCATTTTGCCACTCTCACGTGATGATGCAAAAAGGATATGTTCACCATCAGGCAACCAATCCGTCATTCTGTCGGTGTAGCCATGTGAGGTCAGACGGCGCGGTATGCCTCCCGCCACCGGCATCACATAGACATCATAATTTCCATCATAATTTGCAGTGAAAGCAATCTCCTTTCCGTCCGGAGAGAATTTAGCGAAACTTTCAACACCTTTGGGCGAGCTGATTCGTGTAGCCGTACCCCCGTCTTTGGGAACCTCCCAGATATCATTGGCATAAGTAAATATGATTTTGTCCGAAGATACATCCGGATAGCGCAACAGATTTGCATTGATCTGAGCAGAGAGTGATTGTACAAAGAATATTAAGAAGAATGAGGATAAGTATCGCATTACAGTGTGGTTTAATATCAAAGAAAGAACCGAAGATATTAAAATAATCTCACTAATGCATATACCCTTTAGCTTTCGATCGGAGTTGCTTCTTCACTGCTTTCTTTTTCCGCTTCTTTCTGCTCTTTGAAAAAGGTATTATAATACAGTAATAATAAGCAAGCACCTATTGTGATGGAAGAATCTGCCACATTGAATACCGGTTGGAAGAACTGGAACTCTCCTCCACCCAGAAATGGTATCCACGATGGCCATGTGGTGTCAATTAACGGGAAATAAAACATATCTACTACACTACCATGCAAAAACCCTGCATAGCCCTGACCCCAGGGCACTAAATGCGCCAAACCTCCATGATAGGGAGATTCTGAAAAGATTAGTCCATAAAACGCACTGTCGATAATATTTCCAATGGCTCCGGCCAAAATCAGTGCAAATGCTACCAATAAACCCAGCTTCGCGCCACTCTTCTCCAGGCGCACCAGATACCATCCTAATAAAAAAACTGCTACAATTCGAAAAATACTGAGCGCCAGTTTACCATAACTTCCTCCCAATGCAATGCCAAAAGCCATGCCCCTGTTTTCTATAAAATGGAGAAAAGCCCATGAGGTGCCAAACATTGACACACTCTCACCCATCTCAAAATTGAGCTTTATATAAAACTTCAATCCCTGATCGACCATCAATACCAGTAAGACAATCAGAAATAATAAATATATCCGTTTCAAAATTTTTTTTGCAAAAATAGGAATTTCACATACTTATTAGCAATTACTTATCACGGCTAAAATGCATCTTGATTTGCTTTCCCGGCATTTCCTTTTTAGTTTTGATATCATACTTCTCACAATTCATATCTCCGTATATTAAAATACACCCGCCTTCGATTACCTTTGTAGAAGTATAAAAATTGATATTTTGGCGATCATACGTATTGTGAAAATGCATTTCCGGGACGAGGACGTTCCTGCTTTTTTGAAGGCATTCAGTGAAAAGGAACAATTTATCCTTAATTCTCCAGGTTGTACCGGGCTTTCCCTATTACGATCATTGAATGAGCCAGCCATTTTCTTTACTTACAGTCACTGGGTGGATGAAGGCGCTTTGCATGCCTACCGGGAATCTGATTTATTCAAAGAGACCTGGGCTTTTGTCAAACCTCTTTTTGCAAATCGGGCTGAAGCCTGGAGTATGGAGGAAATCCGCTGACCATGAAACCCTGGAAGATAGATATTGAAAACTACCCTTTATGGATAGATGAGTCAAATCAACTGCTGACAGAATGGTTACATCACTCGAAATATTCACATATCATTGTCCTCTGTGATACCCATACCCGACGGGATTGTTTGCCGCTGCTTCCCTTCTCAGATAATGTGAATGTAACAGTATTTGATGCAGGCGAGTCACACAAAAATCTAAACACCGTAGATCTAATCTGGAAAGACTGGATGCAGCATCAGTTAGATCGGAAAAGCCTCGTGCTCTTATTAGGAGGAGGTGTAGTCGGTGACATGGGCGGTTTTGCTGCTGCGACTTTTAAACGTGGGATTGATTTCGTTCACCTGCCCACTTCATTGATGGCGATGACCGACTCAAGTATTGGTGGAAAACTGGGAATTAATGTACATCAGGTAAAAAATGCTGCAGGACTGTTTAAAAACCCAAAAGCAATTTTTATCAATCCTGCCTTTTTAAATACCCTACCCCTTGAAGAGATCAAAAGTGGCTGGGCAGAGATCATTAAACACGCACTGATCGGGAGTCAGGCTTTGTTTGAGAATATAGTTCGACAACTCGATTCTTCAATCTGGATTCCTGCAGATGAAATATTACAAACCTCTATTCTCATAAAGAAGCATTTCGTAGAGCGCGATCCTTTCGAAACCGGCATTCGTAAAGCACTCAACTTCGGTCACACTATTGGCCATGCACTGGAATCAGTCGCCCTCGCCTGTGATAAACCCATCAGTCATGGTGAAGCCGTATGCCGGGGAATGGTGATAGAAAGTAAAATCGCTGTCTATGAGGGATTATTGAATCCTTCTGCTTATCAGCAAATAAAAAATCTACTCGAAAAAATATATCCACAAATTGATTACACTGCAACATCTGATGATTTGAAATACTATCTGAAGAATGATAAAAAGAATGAAGGCGGTCGTATCCTGTTCTCGCTAATCACTGATATTGGGAATTTTATCATAAACAAGGAAGTTTCGATTCTCAGTATTGATCGTGCACTCAGTAATGGATAAATTACCCTCTAAATTTGTTTAGATTAATTCTAAATAGTATGTTTGCCGGCTCAAAAAAATAGAAAATATGTTTGTTGCTATTAACTTTATAGATTGTGACGTGCATTATCAGGAGCGTTTCGAAGAGTTATTTCAAAGCAGAGCCGGTGAGATCGATACAATGCCGGGTTTTCAACGAATGGAAGTGCTGAGGCCGCTGGAAAATGGCGGGGAGTATCTCATCATGAGCCATTGGGATGACGAAGAAAGTTTTAAACAATGGACGAAATCAAATGCATTCATCAAGGGGCATAGCCGTGGTTTTGAGGATATCAGAAAAGCCAAAGAAGCCGGACAGAAGCCGCCGATGAGAAGCTCATTTAAAACCTATAATATTATATCGCAATGAGTAAGTTCAATATTTGGTTTAAGCGAATCGGGTTTGCCGGATTTATGTTCTTTCTGATTAAAGGCCTCGTCTGGCTGGCTATTTTTGCCGGTGCAGGTAAATGGATAGCCTCTCTGTTTGATTAGAGCCCTCCGATCAACGTTCTTGTATGCCGGCCCTCATAATTAGGCACGAACAAACTCTTTGACATCTATTTTTATTTGCCTGATTCCTTGTTATTCTTCTGAATTTACAATAATGACACACTGAGTTTTGCTGAAATGCAGATTCTTTTTATTAGAAAACAACTAGAAAAAGTAGCGGTAAACAACTAGAAATTAAAATGGCAAAATCATACGATTGTACAGCCTGATCTGTGTATTTATATTTGTCATATCAATAAATGATTGATACATTAATACGGAAAGGGTGATGCTTTATAAATTTTAAAAAGGGGTCCGGTAAAAGAATCGGACCCCTTTTTTTATTCGCGCTGACAGGTATTCAGGGGATTACTCATGTTTATATAAAAAAGGCCACCCACAGGGGCAGCCTTCTCTTTTCTTATTTTCAACTATTCAGTAATTACATACGGGCAACCCTGATTTCTATTCTTCTGTTTTTCGCCTTACATTCCGGTGTATCATTTGCAGGGCATACAGGATATTGTTCTCCATATCCTTCAGCCTGAATTCGTATCCCGGTAATACCCAGTTTTTTTACAGCCAGACGGGCCGCATCTGCTCTCGTGTCTGACAGTTTTTGATTCATTGCAGCGTCACCATCAGAGTCAGTATATCCACCAAACTTCAGATAGAGGCTCGGATATGCTTTCATGATCGCATAGATATTCTTGACCTGTTGTTCTGATTCCTTAGTAAGCGTACTCTTACCCTTTTCGAAATACAATCTGTCAAAAGTAAACCAGGTATGTTTCAGTACTGCAGTATCTGTTGTCTTCGTGTTGATGAAATCTACCAGTCGTTTTTCCACAGAATTCTCACCGACATTGAGCTGGATTCCACCCGGAAGCTCCAGATTAATGGTATTTCCTAAGTCTGCAACCCAATCTCCGGCAGCATTCAAAGCTCCTTTAACCGGAGCAGCAGCCTGGATTACCTTACTCTGAATAGTATCGGCTACTTCGTTCATTTTATGTTGCATGGTATCCATGGCTTCTGTAGTTGTGGTTACTGTTTCTGTTTTCTTACAGCTATTACAGTTACGTAACAAGAACCACATGAGAATCAGACCTGCAATCAGTAAGATCCAGGGCAGATAATTGGGCTTGCCCTCTGCTACTCCTGCTTTAGATTCAGTCTCTTCTGAGTCATCACTGATCCTATTACTTACCTTGGTGACTGCTTCTTTCGCAGCTG
>CAZGKN010000013.1:0-10546 GCA_964525915.1 uncultured Saprospiraceae bacterium
ACCGCAAGGGTCATTGCCGATAATTGGGGGTGAAAATCGCTGTTACTATAGAAATAAGCTGGAGTTCACATTTTCAAATAAACGATGGTTGACACAAGAAGAGATGAATCTGGACACCATTCCGGTACACGAACCCGGATTGGGCTTTCACCGACCAAAAGCCTTTGCTCAGGTAGTGGACATACAAGAATGTCTCCTTCAGGCTGACCCGTCCAATGCTATCCGAAACTTTGTCAGGGATTTTACAAAGGAAAGGAATTGGGACTATTACAACATAAAGACCGGAGAAGGTTATTTGCGTAATCTCATCGTACGCACCAGCTCACTGGGTGAAGTGATGGTAATATTGTGTGTGCGTTATGATATGCTACAGCGGATAGATGAATTGTTTACAGCGCTCACTGCGCAGTTTCCGGTGATTTCTACACTTTGCTTTGTAGTCAATTCAAAAGGAAATGACAGCATTAGTGATCTTGAAGTGATCATCTGGTCAGGTCCCGGATATATAGTTGAAGTGTTGGGAGAGGTTAAATACAAGATTGGTCCCCAATCTTTCTTTCAGACGAATACATTGCAAACGAAAGTGCTGTATGATACCGCGCTTGCATTTGCCGGAATCAAGCCGGAAGATAGGGTGTATGATTTTTATACCGGATTGGGCAGTATTGCACTCTATTTAGCAAAGCATTGCCATACAGTAATAGGCATAGAAAATGTGGAAGCGGCTATCCGGGATGCCCACGAGAATGCACAGCTCAATGGTATCACCAATGCACATTTTATTTGCGGTGACATGAAGGATGTGTTTGATCAGGCATTCATACAGAAATACGGTAAAGCAGATGTTATTATTACTGATCCACCCCGGGCAGGGATGCATGAATCAGTCGTCAGGACCATGTTGGATCTGGAGACACCACGAATTGTATATATAAGTTGTAACCCGGCTACGCAAGCCAGAGATATCCAGTGGCTTTCTGAAAAATATACTTTAGAAAAATTACAAGCGGTCGATATGTTTCCACATACCGGACATGTCGAATCCGTTGCTCTGCTTACACTTAGAGATTGAAAAGCAGACAGAGAATCATTCCGGTAGGTTTTAAAGGCAAAAAGTAATCAGAAACCCGGCAAGAAATGTTAAATCTTTGATAAAGAAATGAGTAGGATGATTGGAACTGCTCGTTTCCATTACCTTTGCGGCGAATTTTGGATAGCAGATTTTTTCAACAAAAGTTAATAAAATGAAATATACAGCTTGTTTTATGAGTTGTATTGAATTAATAAAGTAAAGTAATAGATAAAATGCGAATTATACCCATTCTGACAGGAATTTTTCTAATGATCACAGCCCAATCTATCGGAGCACAGACCAGTCTGTCCGGTGTACTGAAAGATGCAGCGGATAGCACTGAGATGATAGGTGCAGGTATTGCTGTACGCTCCCTTCCGGATTCAGCAATGATAAAGCAGGATGTCACCGATGAGAATGGTCAGTTTTCTTTCACTGGCCTGAAAGCCGGTAAGTACCTAATCGAAGCCACATTTATCGGATATAAGCGCATGGTGAAGCCGGTTAGTTTCCCGGGTGATGCAGCCAAACCAATGATTCTCTATATTGCCCATGAAGCCCGGATGTTGAATGACATTGAGATTGTGGACAGAAATAATCTCGTTGCGATCAAGAAAGATACCGTTGAGATGAAATCAGCTGCCTTCAAGGTAAATCCGGATGCTACGGCTGAAGATCTGGTAACCAAGATGCCTGGAATCCGCATGGAGGATGGTAAAGTCACTGCACAGGGTGAGGAAGTCAAAAAAGTCCTCGTTGATGGTAAGCCATTTTTTGGCAAAAGTCCGTCCACCACATTGCGCAATCTGCCCGCCGATGCTGTGGACAGAGTACAGGTGTTCGATGCGCAGTCCGATAGAGCCCAGATGACCGGTACGGATGATGGCCAGACTGAGAAGACAATTAATATTGTGTTTAAACCAGACCGTAGGACTGGTAATTTCGGCCGCTTATATGCAGGTATGGCGACAGATGGCAAATACAAGGCAGGTGGGGTGTGGAACACATTTAAAAATGATTTCCGCTTGACTCTGCTGGCTATGAGTAATGATGTCAATGAGCAAAATTTTGATACGGATGATATGGCGGCAATGGCAACCCAAGGCGGCGGCCGTGGAGGTTTCCGAAACAGAATGTCAAACCCACTAATGGGAAATAACCAAAGTGGTATAGTGAAATCCCATGCAGCCGGAATCAATCTGACCGATAAATGGGGGAAAAAGATCAGTTTTACAGGCTCTGTATTTGGTAGTAAGACGGGGAATGAACTGGTTAGTAATACGTACCGTCAGTACTATAATAATTTACTTTATACTGAAGATTATAAAAGCAATAATAATTCATATAATGGCAGAGCATCTACACGGATTGAATATAAAATTGACTCTACTTCTCAGTTGAATTATACCGGAAACTTCAATTATAATAATTATGAACTAATTGCCAATACCTATGGTGTTCAATCTGAGTTGAGCAAAGCATTGAATAAAAATACAATTTTCAATTCCAATACCGGAAGTACACTTTCTACAGATAATCAACTGGATTATATGAAAGGACTTGGAAAAAAGGGAAGAAGTATTTTTATCCAATTAGAACAACAGTTTTCGAATAATCTGCCACTCGTTTTACAGGATCAGACCACAGAATATCTGGATACTTTCACTATGAGTAAGATAGATAACCAGGAGATACGATCCAGTAATTACAATCGCTCCTATAATGCGGATATTGATTATTCTGAGCCATTGGATAGCTTTAATAATATCGGGATTAGCTATGAGATTCAGTACAATGATAATGACATCAACAAAGAGGCATATCAGGTGCTGGATAACAATGGCGAAGTCAGTAAGGAGTTTATTACTACTCTGTCCAATATAACTGACAACAATTATATCGCACACTCACCCAGTCTGATGTACCGGTTTAATAAGAATGACTTCCGCCTCTTTGCCAGAGCCATGTATCAGCATGCAGAGCTCAATGCTACTCAGGTATTTCCGTATGCGGTTGATATCAAGCGAACCTATAATAATTTCCTGCCAATGGTGGGAATACGCTATAATAAACAGAAAAGATATCATGCCGGCTTATTTTTCAGAGGAAGTACCAATGTGCCGTCTATCTCACAGCTACAGGATGTGATCGACAATTCAAATAACCTGAATATCACTACGGGTAATCCGGATTTGAATCAAAGTACCCAGTACATGATGTTTTTGCGGTTCAATAAAACAAATCCTAAAAACTACACCAGTTTTAGTTTCGGTGGACGAAGTTTCCTGACAGAGAATTACATCACGGATCGTATTATCCTGCTCAACCGGGATACTACCATTGCCGGCTATGGCACTTTACCGGCAGGTGTACAATTCTCGTATCCGATCAACCTGAATGGCTTTGTGTCTGCCAGTTTTAATGCAGATTATTCTTTTCCGTTCAGTGCTATCAAATCAAATGTCTCAGTCAATGGCGAAATCGGTTATACCCGTGCACCTGGTATGATCAATTCCACAGTCAACTATTCACAGACATATAATTATGGGTGTGGTGTGACTATTAGTAGTAATTTTAGCCAGAATATTGACTTTACACTGTACAGCAGACCGAGATACAATACAGTAGTCAATGAAATCAATCCGGGTGCGAATAATGCTTATTTTACGCTACTGTCCGGGGCTAAATTCAATTTCATATTGTGGAATAAACTGGTGATTAATACTGATCTTTCCCATTATTTCAATGATGGTCTTGCTGATGCAGTCAATGCAAATTATCTGCTGTGGAATGCTGGAGTAGGGTATAAATTCATGAAGAAGAATGCAGCGGAAGTTCGTTTAGTCGCATTTGACATTCTGAAGAATAATAAAGCAATCTCCAGAGCATACAAGGATACTTATTTTGAGGATGTATCCAGTAATGTACTGACGCAGTACTTTATGCTGGTATTATCTTATAAGATCGGGTAAGGAATTTCGATCTAAACGCACATACATTATTTCTGCATTTATACCATTCGTATTTAGAAATGACCATTTGATTTCCTTGTCCCAGAAGGGGATAAAGGGGCTAAACAAGGAAATCGGATGATCATCCCTTTGTCCATTTAGTATATTTTATTGTACTTTTTAGCATTGCTAAGAAAAAAGCTGCCCTGCGTACAAGACAGCTCACTTAAATATAATGCTTAATAATGAAAACCAAGGTATTCCCGGGTGAATAGTCATCATATATGAACAGGATCACACGTCTGATAAAAATGGATTAACCCCTTGATTATACCTGAGCGGCAAATCTCAGGATTAATCCAATACACTGTACATAAACAACTTTGACATAGAGACGGAAAGTTTTACATTTGTCACTTACTTACCAGAGATTTTTTTTATTAAGTGGATGACAGACGAGGAAGTGTATAAGAAGATTAGCCGGTACTGCAATTTCAGTGAGCGCTGTCATCTGGATGTACGACTGAAATTAGCTTCCTGGAAAGTATATGGCATGCAGCAAGAAGAAATGCTGGTACGGCTGATTGATGAGAATCTGCTCAATGAGCAACGCTATGCCAGTGCTTTTGCCTCTGGCAAATTCCGGATTAACCATTGGGGAAAGTATAAGATCCATTTGGCACTCAAACAAAAACAAATTTCTGATTATTGCATCCGAAAAGCGCTGGAAGCCATAGATCCGGCCGAATACGCTGAAAAGGTGGATTATCTGATAAAAAAGAGACGGTCATTATATCCCGGTCAGAATGATAGTGAATTGACTACATATCTCATCGGTAAAGGATATGAAACTGAGCTGATCACACAAAAGATAACAGATGAGCATTGAAGAACGGATCAACGATTTAGAGGATTTATTTGACAGAAATTATAATGCAGATGCTGCCATTCAGATCAGCAAGTATTTTCGTAATCAGTTTGAGTCTTTCGGGCTGAAGAATGCCCATAGGCGTGCACTTTCCAAACCCTTTACGGATAGCTTTAAGAAAGATTCAGTACAAACCATCAGCGATGCGGTGAGAGCCCTTTGGCACAAACCACAACGGGAGTTTCAGCATGTAGGCATGGAGCTACTGGATAGGTACAGAAAGTATTTCGGACCAGAGATTACAGACATCTTAGTCTTTGAGATCACACATAAATCCTGGTGGGACTCAGTTGATTTTATTGCAAGTCATACAGTTGGTTGGGCATACGCTAATGGGCGGCTACATAAGCAGGATATACAGCACTGGAATGGAAGTGAGGATATTTGGCTCATTCGCAGCTCGATCATTTTCCAATTGAAATACAAGAATCAAACAGATTGGGACTTCTTACAACAAATGATTATTCCACATTTGCCGCATTCTGATTTTTTTATCCGCAAGGCGATAGGATGGGCTTTACGTGAATATGGTAAATCCGAACCTCAGCGGGTACTGGCGTTTGTGGAAAGCAATGAGATGTCCGGATTGAGCCAGCGGGAAGCGATTCGCAGGCTTGTAAATTGATGATAAGTAATAGTAACTATTCACCTCACACAAAATAAAATCAGTGAAAACTACATTTTATCAAATTAATCTTAGTATCGCAGCCCTGATTGGGCTGAATGTGCATAGCCCCCAATGCAATTGGGGGAAAGGATTCAGAAAATCTACCAACCCTGAAAGGGTTGAATTTCAGCAATTAATTTAACCAACTCCTTTCCCGGAGTTGACTGAATCCATTAATTTCCTCAGTTTTAACCCAGAGCAATGATTTTTAAAACTTTCAGGCTAAAAAAAATTGGTTATTGGTTTTATTCCAAGGTGTCACATTTTCGATTAATGAAATAGGTAATGTTACCCTAAATTTAAAACTTTTGAACTGAATAGTTACAAGTAATATAATAATGCGTTTCGGGGCGAATTATTTTAAATAAATTTACAAACCGTAAGTATAGAATTCATGTCTGAACTGTTAATCACAAATGCAAATATTTTAGGGTATTTCCCTGTTCCACCGGATCGACCCTTAAGAGGTGCTGAACTTTCCATGGCGCATTCGATCTCAGAGCAATATATTCTCATCCGCGATGCGCGAATAACAGCAATCGGACCGATGGAACAGGTACCTGTTAATGTCACAACGCAGATAGACGCTTCAGGTCGCTTTGTCCTGCCTGCCTGGTGTGACAGTCACACGCATTTGGTGTTTAGCCATACCCGTGAACAGGAATTCGAAATGCGACTGAATGGCAAGACTTATGAAGAAATCGCAGCATCCGGCGGTGGCATCCTGAATTCTGCGCTTCGTCTGCGGGCAATGGATGAATCAACACTATACGATTTGAGTTATCAGCGCTTTAAAGCTGTGCAGCAAATGGGTACCGGGGCCATTGAAATAAAAAGTGGTTATGGCCTGGATGAAGCAAGCGAACTAAAAATGCTAAGGGTCATTCGCCGATTAAAAGAGACGAATGAGATTCCTGTGAAAGCCACCTTTCTGGGCGCACATGCTATACCACCGGAGTTTAAGCAGAACCGGAAGGGTTATCTGGATCTGGTGTTGGATCACATGTTGCCTCGAATTGCAGATGAAGGTCTGGCTGATTATATTGATGCTTTTTGTGATACGGGTTTTTTTACTCCTGATGAGACAGCCAGAATTATTGAAGCTGGCGCCGGGTATGGAATAAAAGCGAAGATACACGCCAATGAACTGGCTGTGTCCGGCGGTGTAGAGGTTGGTGTCAGGCTGGGCGCAGTATCTGTAGATCATCTAGAACAGATGGATGATTGCTCTATTGCTACACTGAGTAAGAGTAGCACCATAGGAACGATGTTGCCCGGATGTGCATTTTTTCTGGGGCTGACGAATCCGAGAGCCCGTGAAATGATTAATGCAGGTGTTGCATTGGCATTAGCTACAGATTACAATCCCGGGACTGCTCCTTCAGGCAATATGAACTTCATCGTATCCCTCGCCTGTATCAAACTAAAGATGACACCCATAGAAGCCATTCAGGCCGCTACACTTAATGGAGCTTTTGCTATGGAATTGGACTCTATAGTTGGCTCTGTGACTCCTGGAAAACTCGCAAATTTAATTATCACTCAGCCGATGCAAAGCCCGGCAGTGATTCCTTATTCCTTTGGAGAGTCCATGATCGAAAAAGTCATCCTGAATGGACGTGTAATTTAAGCCAATCACAAGTAAGGAGATCGTCATATCACTTCTGGGTATAAATCTAACATTTCTGTGACAATTGAAGTGAGCTATGAAAATACATTTGTAACAAATAACAGCTTATGTTTACACGAGTTACATTTTTACTATCTACTGTTTGCACTCTGGCAGGTACTTTATCTGCTCAGGATTATGTAGAGATCTCTACAGGTGCTAACTATTCGCAGCAGTCATACGTCAATATTGATGACGGAACGCAAAAGCAGATCAATGCCACTACCTGGGATCTGGCATTCAATGTCACTTCAGGTTTTAGTGCAGGTGTTTTAATAAATGAGAGTGCAGGTCTGGATCCGCAGACATCAGGCGGGGCAATTTTCTATGATGCCCGGACAACTGATTTTGATGCTGTTTTAAATGTTGATTCTATCGTAAAGCACCAGATATATAATCCGGATGCAGACTGGAATATCGGAGCACTAAATGCACTGGCTGACCCAAATAATCCCTTTGATCAGGGTTGGGGAGATTATAATCCTGCTACCCATGAAATTACTGGAACCCGCGTTTTTGTAGTGAAACTCAGAGATGGGTCGTTTAGAAAATTCAGAATATTGAGCCTGATCCAGGGAAACTTTGCTATCGAATATGCCACGCTGGATAACAATGAACCGAGGTCCGTGACTATGGACAGAAAACTATATGCCAATCAAAATTTTGCCTACTTCAGTTTTACTACCGGTGAGTTCAGTCATTTTGATATTGGCAAGGATTACGATATGTCTTATCAACGATATATCACTATCGTCGAGAATCCGGATAAACCGGGTGATTTTCAGGAGTACAATGTCACAGGTGTGCTGACTGCACCCGGAGTAAAAGCAGTGAAGATTTCAGATGTAGATCCCGGCACAGTGAAATTGGATGATTATAAAGATAAGTTTTCTTCAGACCCACAGACTGTCGGGTATGACTGGAAATATTTCGATGGCACTACATTTTCGATAGTACCCAATAGATCATATCTGGTCCAGACAAAGGCAAACGGTGTTTATAAAATCGTTTTCATTGATTTTGAAGGTGCAAGTACAGGAAATGCCGTTTTTGAAAAGACTTATCTGGGTGCATTAGCTGTCGCAAAGGGTTCTACTTCAGAACTATCATTCCTGGCATCCCCCAATCCGGCTACTACAGAGTTAACTCTTGCTTTGAATGCACAAAGTGAGGAAGATGCTGAACTACGTATTTCTGATTTCACTGGTAAAATAATTTACCAGCAAAAGGTAAAGTTACAAAGTGGATTAAACGGGCTATCAGTGAATACAAGCCGAATTCCTGCCGGTAGCTATGTAGTCTCTGTATTGCAACGTCAATCGGTAGCTAGTCAGCGTGTAGTGATCCAATAAACAATAAACATTGAACCCAAGCAGAGCACAGTTATCTATATTAATATGTGTCTGTCAGTGCTTTCTCACTGCAGGCTGGTTGACTGCACAGAGCATATCCGAAGATACAGCCTGGTCAGCCACCGGCAAGGAGATCGTCATTACCGGGCAGTTTATTCCCACGGAGACAAAAAATACAGTCAATACGGTCAAAATTATTAAGTATGAGACCATTCAGAAGAGAGGAGCGACTAGCTTAGACGAGATATTGTCCAATGAGGCAAATATCCGTATCAGTTATGATCCTGTCCTGGGCAGTGTCATTGGCATTAATGGTATGGGAGGTGAGAACCTGAAGATTATGATCGATGGGGTTCCGGTCATCGGCAGGGAAAATGGAAATATCAATGCCTCACTTATCAATGTGGATAAGATCCGGCAGATTGAGATTATCGAGGGAGCACAGTCATTAATTTATGGTTCTGATGCTTCAGCTGGCGTGATCAATATTCTTACGTTCAATACACAGGTGCATCCCACTCAGGTCAGCACTCATACGCTGTTTGAATATAATGGCTTTCATATAGCGAATCTTTCTATTGGACAGCAATGGAAAAATGCACTTCTACAAATAAATGGCGGAGTAGAGGCATTCTCGCCGGTACATGACGCCGACCAACGCTTTCAAAATTGGTTGCCTCATCAGCAAAAGGATCTTCAGCTAGGCTTGAACTATCATCTGGATAATGGTTTGAAATTTAAGTTGACCGGTCATTGGATGAATAATAAGACAGAGAACCTCGATAGCATTCATCGGAAAATGTTCCGCCCGTATGCTTATGATCAATATTATTATACCACACGGAAAGATCTGGCTTTGATCACCGACTATGCACTGGGCAAGAATTTTTATTTTCAGGCTACCAATAGTATCAATACATATAAGAAGCGGAAGGATGTGTTTCGCTATGATGTAGATAAAGATACCTCGGCTGTATTGACTAATCTCCAGGATACTTCCTACAACACAGCGATTTTTAACCGGCTAACCTTTGCAGGAAGTAACAGAAGTGGCACATTGCGTTTTCTCACAGGTGCAGATCATACCTATGAGACCTTGCACGGACAGCGGGTAAATGATACTACTGCGGCAATAGCAAATGTAGTAAGCAAAGGCGAACTGGGATTGCTCGTCAATGTTATTTACAGTCCGGTAAGGGGATTGCAAATCACGGGAGGGACGCGATGGATATACAGTAAACTGAGCGGAAAAGCCTGGACACCTTCTTTTTCAGTACGTTATACGCTGTCCGATGCTATTGTATTCAAAGCTTCTTATGCTGTAGGTTATCGTTCACCGGGGCTGAAAGAAATGTTCTTTAATTTTATAGACAATAATCATCATATCATAGGCAATACCCTGCTCAGACCAGAACATTCCAATAATATTCTTGCCTCGGTAGAATACACGCTTCCGGAATTCAGGAATATTACCGGCAATATTATTCTGTCAGGATTTTATAATAAGGTCAGCGATCAGATAGATCTGGCTGATCTGGGTGGTTCCTATTCCTATATCAATATCCACCAGATGAAGACCAGAGGTGGACGCATAGGGCTGACACTACAAAATGAATTTATCTCTTTTCAAAGTATTTATGCCTACACCGGATATTTCAATGTGCTGTCGAGAGAACAAAATATTCCGGCTTCACTTTGGTCAGGTGACTGGGTTAATAATCTGAGTATTACACCACCCAAATGGCCGCTTTCTTTTACTGTTTGGACAAAATTGACCGGTGATACCCCGTATTATTTTTACAATGAAAAACAGGAATTGACCAGTAGCTTTAGCAAAGGATGGATGATGCTCAATGCTTCGATTCAATACAAACCCCGAAGTCAACAGATTTCTTTCACTGCAGGTG
>CAZGKN010000013.1:10556-44391 GCA_964525915.1 uncultured Saprospiraceae bacterium
GGACAGACGAACTACAGAACTGGTCAATGCAGGCAGCGTATCTCCACACGGGTCATCATCAAAGGTTCGTGATATTCACTGGGGACGTACACTATTCATTCAGACGAATTTTAATCTGAATGGCACTAAGTGAAAACTAACTATTCCAATTTTTACTGTTTTGAATTTACTGTGCACCCGGCGATAGAAAGACTTACTTTATAAGTGCAATTGGCATTACATTTGCACTCATGTCGTCAATCAAGCGCTTAGCCGGTCAGACTATTTATTATGGTCTGAGCAGTATCCTGGGGAGGTTTATCAGTTTTATTCTGACACCTGTCTATACTTATTCTACTATTGTGACACAGGCTAAGTTGGGACAGCTTACAGAGCTGATGAGTTATACCAGCATCATCCTGATTTTCTTTACTTTACGAATGGAAATCGCCTATTTCCGGTATGGAAAAGCAGAAGGAAAGGAAAAGGAAACCTATGACGCCTCTATTACTGCTGTTTGGTTATTATCCATCATTTTTGGAAGCCTGATTGTACTTTTTGCACCAATGATTGCCTCCTGGATTGATTACTCTGACCGGGTAATCTTTATCCACTTATTAGGACTTATCATGGCTATCGACGGCTGTTGTGAGATTCCCTTTTCCAAATTGAGATTTGAGAATAAAGCCCGGAAGTTTGCAATGATTAAAATAGCCAGTATCAGTACGAATGTGATACTCAACCTATTTTTTGTAATGGCTTGCCCCATACTGGCTCAGCACTTCCCCGGCATGATGTCCTGGTGGGATCCTGAACAGATTATTACGCTGATTTTTTTGTCTAATGTTCTTTCTTCGCTGGCTTCGCTGCTTTTTTTAATTCCAGTGATCAGGCGCGCACATTTTCAGTTCAATAAACCATTGATAAGCAAAATGTTTCGCTATGCACTTCCTTTAGCTATAGTTGGAATCCTGGGAATGTTTAATGATATGTTCGGTCGGATCGTGTTGAAATGGTGGCTGCCCGGTACTATGGAGGAAAATCAGGTCCAACTCGGAATTTACGGTGCAAACTACCGGCTTACAGTGCTCATAGTGCTTTTCACTCAAGCTTATCGCTATGCTGCTGAGCCTTTTTTCTTCAAGGAATCAGAGAAAGAAGACAATTATAAGGTGTATGCCGATAGTGCCAAGTATTTTGCCATCTTTAGTTTATTAGGTTATCTATTTGTGATACTGTTTATTGATATCCTGAAGCATTTCATTGCACCCCGGTATTGGGAAGGATTGCCGGTACTCCCGATTCTACTCATGGCCAATGTTTTTCTGGGGCTCTACTATAATATTAGTGTATGGTACAGACTTAAAGACAGGACGATGACCGGCGCGCTGATCGCGGCGATCGGAGCGGTTATCATAGTGTTGCTCAACTGGTGGTGGATACCGGCGTATGGTTATATCGGGTCAGCCTGGGCCACGCTTATCAGTTATATTTCGATTACGATTATCTGCTATTGGATTGGCAGGAAAGCATTTCCGGTACCATACCAATTCCGGTTGATCTTTATGTTAATTGTCGTAGCCGTAGCTCTGCAATGGATCTCAACCCGGGTTAATCTTTATTTCACCGGACATACAGGATTGCACATCGTCTTTGGTGTAGTATTAATGGCAGCCTATATGCTACTTATATGGACATTTGAACACAAAGCAATCCGCAGATTAATCCGCAGATAATACCGATGTTAATCAGTAGAATCCATCAGGGGTTTGACTTTATCATTTTCAACATTTTGATGTCGTTTGCTGCACTTATCCTGAATAAATAAACTCCGGATTCCCAACCGGTGATATTTATCGTTTGATTCAATTGATCACCGATGGCAATAACTTGCTTCTGTAAAACACTTTTACCCAATGAATTAAATACTTCAATACTAAGCGTAGCTCCTGTATTCAAGCCTGTCGCATGTAGACTAACATTGTCAGTCGCCGGATTGGGACTGAGATTTACATCCCACTGATCTCCATAATTGATGATTCTCAATGGACTGTAATATCGATATCCATCCTGCCCGAATGCGGATAAACGGTAATAGACAATACCCGCATTACTGATATCTTCATCTTTTACCACAGTCTTCTCGCCGGATTGCCTGACTGAGAATATGGTTTTCTTCTCAATAAAGTTAACATTCCTTGATTTTTCTATCTCAATCGTTGAAATGTCTTTGTCATTCGCCACTTTGTATGTGATGATACCGGTATGCGATGCTGATTTTTGAGCAGTAAATTGTAGAATCGTGAGTGGGAGCGGCTTGTTATTATTGACTCCGCCTGAATTGACATAAAACTCTGAAAACCCACTCACCGGAAACTGCACATAATAGCCGTTGTCCCAGGGCACCATGTCTGTCGCCTGATAATTGTGATAGGTAATGGTAGCATTGGTCTCATCACCAAAGATACCATCATCGACATCTGAAGATACTTGTGTCACGCCCATTTCATACGCATCCTGGGGTTTATCATAGTTACCCACAGCCAACCGGCAACTGTCATTTTCCAAATCAGTATAATATAATCGCACCAGGACGTCATTGCCCGTGATTTGATTGGTAGGTGTTATCGAGAAGTTTCTATCCAGGTAAAACTGTATTCCATCATGTCGGGTAGAATTATTTGGATTGAAATAAACAGCTGTTTGTGTACTGCCCAGATTATTCCCCTGTGGATTAATAGAAGCTATAATCGAGCCCCCGGATGTGATATCATTCCAGGCATTTGCATTCAATGTCTGTGTGACGCTGGTATTACTACTCTGGTAGATAGGTGTACTGGTATATATATGGATATCATCGATCGTAAGACCATCCAGCGCCAATCCCGGATCAGATGAAAATACAAATCGGAAACGAACAGAACTCCCATTGATGCCTGTGATGTTTTGCGTAGCGACATGCCAGTAATCACGTTGATTATCCCAGTAATTACTGCCGTCATTGTACCAATTGGTGCCGGTGTTAATGCTTCCCAGTTTGGTCCAGCTCAGGCCATCATTCGAATATTCGACCCAGGCTCTGTCATAATCAGTTTCTATCTCCTGTGCCATTGAAAAAGATAATTTCACAGTGCCTGTAAGTGCACTCAGGTCAAAGCAAGGTGATTCCAGATAGGAAGTTTCGTTGTTATTATAGGAACCACTCGTGTTTGTTCCCCAGACATGTGTACCACTGGCTGCCCGGTTAAATCCACCATTGGCCGGAGTGCCCCAGTTCCAGGAATCATTGTCTCCATAAGTCTGCCAACCACCATCTGAACTTTCAAAGGTTTCCAGATAGGGGTATGTATTAATAAATGGCGAGTTATAAAACAGATAATTCTTGATGGTATCATTACTGTGATAACTGTCTCCTGTGAAATTAGCCCATACAGACAGGTTGTACCATTGGTTTGCACTCAGATCCACATTAGGAATACTATAATCAACGTAACTCTGTCCATTGATGCTGGATATGGTGAAAGGACCATAGGTCGTGTTATTGAGCTTATACCAGACACTGATATTATTAATCGTGTTTGATGATGTATTCGCGATACGTGTGATGATCGATTCATTTGCTGTCAGCCCACAGGGCTTAGGTGAAGGGGAAATGATTTGCTGTACTTCCACATCATTGGCTACACTATGGATATAGATATCATCAAAAGTATAACCCCCTTTGTCTTGTTTGTCCACTATACTCCCTGTGCCTTGTTGGCCAAATTTTATTTGGGTTGATGTCGAAAATTGTTGTGAATTATCCTCAAGTATCTGAGCAATATTGAGCGTATAGACTTTCTTATATTGACCTGCCGGACTCTGATTTAAAAAGAGATCATAGGCTTGTATCCAAGGATCTGAATCACGGCCTCTTATCCATACTTTGTCTCCGGCATCGAGCAGTGAATTGTGATTGAGATAGGAAAAATCAAGCCTGATGGGATCATCTGTATCAAAATGGCTGAGATTTACTGTCATTGTTAATTCATTAAGTGAAGATGAATTAGCTCCGGTAGCATCCAGTGACGCAGCCTGTGTACCTGATTCAGCTATGCCGCCGGTGACAAAAAAACGGAGTCTGCTCTGGGCAGTCCCTGCGTGATAATCAAATCGATCAATGCCTTTCACACCGATAAAATCAGTAGTATATGCGGTGTCCAGGGCATTCTGAAAGTCCACTTTAAATGTCGTCCCCAGATCATCAGTGACAGTTATCTGGTCATTTTCCAATTGACTGATTGTTTTTTGTACCGTATTGTTGTTGTCATAGGGCGCATCCGGGCTGCCATAAATGCCGGATTCGATTACATAGGTTCCTACGGCACTAAAATTATAGCTTGTGGTAAATGTATAATCCAGTGATGCACCCGGATCGAGTAACCCGGTATAGGTTTCGATTACATTGCTGCCATTATTGATTTTATAATACAGTTGGAAATTACTTTCTTTTTGATTGCCGAGGTTTTTAATCCGGAGTGTAATCGATTCAGTACTCAGTTCTGTACTTGTATTTTTTCTGCCTGTCTCAGGTGAGAGTATGGAGATTGCAGCCAGGTCTCTGTCCCAGGAACAAGCGCCTGTATTTGCTAACACAAAAGCACCATAGCCCCGCTCACTTTCTATTCCTCCGGCATATACTGCAGTGACTGAGAGTAATTCCTGATTCGTAGTACTCAGCCCGGGTACAGTGGCTGAATTCGTAGTGACTTCATCTGCATATACCATTGCATCACCTGTCTTTTTGTAAATTTTATAGGATGTAGCATTGGCTATTGATGTCCAGGTCATTGCAGCGTAGCCGGGGCATAGCGATACTGCTGAGATGTTTTGCGGAATGGCAGCAACCGTAAAATCACCGGTCACGGCCATATTGCCCGAACTATTGTCTGTAGCTCTTACTCTGGCTGTCTTTGTAGTGACAGTTGGGAAGACATAAGGAAAGCTCATCGATGTCCATGAACCACCACCATCTGAGCTAAACTCATAAGTGGCATTTGTGGCTAATGGAATCGAACCTACTTCAGCTTTGTACCTTAGTCCCTGGCCAATATTGTATTTTTCACCGGCAAAGGGCGCACTGATGTGTACCGCATCATCTTCCGTGTAGTAGGTTAATGCATAGTCCTGTGTGCCCATCACCTCGGTACCTTTGACTTTGATGGTGTAGCTTCCCGCCACCGGATTGATTATGGATATTTTTTCCATATTATTGAGTGTATCCACTCCGCGTACTGCCGGGTTTGTACAGCCTGTAATAGAAGGATCCAGTATCCAGGGATAGGTAGTGTTCGTCCCATCTGTCAACTCCAGATCCAGATCATTGACGAGCGATTTAGCTGCTGCAGGATCTGCTGCCGGATCATTCCAACAGAGTGTGATGGCTATTTTTGTTGTGCCGGAGGGTATGGTAATCGGTAATTGGTTTGTATTGCCTTCGGTGATGCTCGAAGTGACATTATTGGTGTTATTGATCTGAACACAAGCCTGACTGGTATTCAATCGGCCATACCCCGAACCAAAATCCGGTCCTTCTGACTGGATATCATCAGCAGTATTGCACAATACCGCTTTTATTAAATCTGTCGGTGGATACGATCCACTATGCTGTAGCTTGTAGGATTGCTGGATTAATCCTACTGCCCCGGTGACCGAAGGTGTCGCCATGCTGGTACCGGTCGAACCACCATAAGTGCTATTGTTCAGACAACTGGTGGAATTGCCCAGTGTACTTATCTCCGGCTTTAATCTCCCATCATCCGAAGGACCTTTAGATGAATAGCTTGATATGGTCCCATTAATTTCTTTTTCCAACGCTCCTACAGTGATGGTATTTTTTGAAACCTGTGGGCCGTCAAAAACTGTATTGTAGGATGGCGGATAGGGAGAGCAGGTGCTCCCGCCACTGTTTCCCGCAGCAAATACATGTAATAGACCCGGCAGATCAAATGCCTGTTGATCAACTTCCTGACTATAGCCATTGTAATCACCATAGTATGGGCAACTAACGCCATCCACTACACCATACGAATTGTTGGTTACGCGCATATTATTGCCATTATAGAAGGAGGGTGCCTGTGTGACATCATCATAAAAATAAATGTTCAGGAGATTTGCTTTCGGTGCTTTTCCCTTGTATAGCGGCTGTAGATGTCCGCTTCCTGCCGTAATGCCGGATACGTGCACGGAGTGATTGGATGTAGGATCTGAGGCAAAGTTGGTAACGCGGTCATCCAGATCGACGTGGGTGTAATATCCATTGTCGCCGATACCTATAGTTACGCCACTGCCATCCAGACCAAGTCCGCCTACATCTGTGGAAGCCTGCGCTTCTCCATCGCCTTCGAGACTGTGTTTATCATAATTGATGGGGATATATTCATTTGGTTTATTGGAGATATATTGCACATAATCCAGATCCGCTACTTTTTCGATTTGTTCCGGTGTAGCTGTGATTTCTATGAAAGTTAATTTACCTCCCTGTCGATTTGATAAAATCCCTATTCCGGGAACATTGGAAACTAATTGACCGTTCTGATCCCCAGAGTAGCAGGTTACGATATACTTACCGGATGGCGCATATCCCGGCGCTTTTTTCCACTTCCCCGGCAGGAAGAAAATACTGTTTATGCGTGTATCGTTTTTAAGTTGCGTAGCTGCAGATTGGGTACACAATATTATATAGGTATTCCCATCTAATTTAGAGACAATGTTTTCCTCTCCGTATTGCTTGAGTAATAAATAGGCATTTCCCGCATGCTCTTTGACATTTACTGCTAAATACCTTTGACTTCGGATATTAAAATTCTTTTCCGTTTCAAATGTTTCTTTATCAGGCAACTGTAAGATACCTTGCTTAAGCCGGATATTTCGGGTGGGATTCTGAGCGAAGAGCGATGTAGTTAAAATAATCAGGGTTAAAATCGAATAAATTATTTTCATTGCTCCTTTGTTTTATTTTTATTCTAAAAGTGTAGCAATCGGTGTTATCCCGGCAACTACGTTTTGATTTAATGATACCTCAATTTTTGTGCCAATGGGTAAAAATAAATCCACTCTGGATCCGAATTTTATGAATCCCATTTCTGCACCTTTTTGTACTTCCTGACCCTCCTTCAGATAATTGACGATCCGGCGTGCCACTGCACCGGCTATCTGACGCATCAGTATTTTGCTTTTCCCTGACTCGTAAACAATGGTAGTGCGCTCATTTTCAGTGGATGATTTTGGATGCCAGGCGACCAGGTATTTGCCCGGATGATATTTGCTGTAGAGGATATTCCCTGATACAGGATTCCGGTTTGCGTGTACATTGGTAGGAGACATAAAGATGGAGAGCTGTATTCTTTTGTCATTGAAATATTCACTCTCCGTGGTCTCTTCGATAACCACCACCTTACCATCAGCAGGTGAGAGCAGGATGTTGTCCGCTGTTACCGGGATTTTCCTTTGTGGATTTCTGAAAAACTGAAGCAAAAAGCCCATGAAGACGATTGCCAGTATCCAGGCAATGCTTACCCATCCAGGCAAAAGTATATTAAAGCCAGTTATGAGTATAGCACTAATCAATAAGCCCAAAAAAAGACTAATCCTCCCTTCTCTGTGGATCATATAAAATGGATATTAAAGTAATAAGAGATAAATATAAACAAATGGTAATAAATAAAGCAGGGAATCGAAGCGATCCAGGAATCCGCCATGTCCGGGAAGAAATGTCCCGGAATCTTTTATCCCATAATATCTTTTAAACTTAGATTCGATGAGATCGCCTGTTACCCCGGCTATACCTACTATAATTCCTGTAGCTAGCCATTGAGCCATGCTCAGCCTGTGGTTGATCAATGAAATGATCCACGCTGAAATAAGACAAAACAGAATACCACCTAAGGTCCCCTCAATGGTTTTTTTAGGTGAAATTTGTTTTGCCAGTGGACGTTTGCCTATTCTGGACCCTACCAGATAAGCACCTGTGTCATTAGCCCAGGTCAGGGCAAACAATCCAATCATCAATTGCCAGTTGAATACTCCATCAATGTCAGACAAACAAATAGCTGCATACATTGGAATACCGACATACAGGACACAGGATAGCACACCACCCGGAAAAGCAAATGGATTGCGGTCCGGCTTGTTTATCTGAAGTAATAAATAGATCGAATAGCTAATTCCCAGTATAGCAATTGTGGCATCGGTCAGTAGTTGATGTGACCCACGATGTAAAAATATGGCAATTAAAGGCAACAAGACCGGTATGAATGCCAATAAAGTAATTTGATTAGTGGGCCTGTCTTTCATTTCGACCCGAAGCAACTCAAAGCTGGCAGCGAAGCAAATGATTAGAAAGAGGGAATAATAGGCCCATTGGTGTAGCACGAGACTTCCCAGCACCCAGGCCGTAAAGAAAATGGCTGTTATCAGGCGTGTCTGAATATCTTTGATCATGAATGGGACTGATGCAGACTTAGTTTAAACCATCGGACAGACAGGAATAGGATTAGCACTGAAATTAATAATGCCGGTAATGAAATCTTCGAGGCAGCTAACTGATCGATATCACCCAGTTTGTCAGAGTAAAAATGATAAATGATGACTTGCATAGCATTGTTAAACAAATGTGCGAAGATGGGATATAAAATATTGCCCGACCAAAAAAACAGATAGCCCAATGCTACACCCAATATCATCCGGGGCAGGAAACCTTCAAACTGAAAATGCATGGCACTGAATAGAATAGCTGTGACCCAGATCGCCAGTTCCGGCTTTCTTAGCCATTTTCCCAATAGGCTTTGTATGCAGCCTCGAAAAAGTAATTCTTCTCCAATCGCCGGCAATATCCCGATGATTGTGATATTTGCTATAAATGCAAGCACCGATTTATCCCACAGCAACAGTTTTACTATCCGGTTAGTTTGATCTTCCATTGTTTTTAATACTGTGGGCAATGCAATGCTCTGATTCACTTCACTTGAAAATGCTACAATGGGATAGATAGCCAGAAGTATCAGCACAGCAATGATTGCCGACTGTGCGTTGAACTTTTGTACGCTACCATTCAATATATTAAAGTCATACTTTGTAAAATAGAAATAGGCAATCGCCGGAAGTATAAAAATACACAGATGATTTATAGACAGTAATAATCTATATTTCCAGGCTAATGAATATCTATGGCTATCGGACAGGAAATCAAAATTCACCAGATTCAGATCTACCTTAGTAATATACACTACAAACTGACTGATTATTCCGGCGAGTACTGTGCCGGACAAAATACAAAGGATGAGTAAAGCAGCCTCTCTGAGCCAAAAATTAGGGTGTTTTGAACCCTGTGATATGAACATAGAATCGAATAATTAGTACAAAATTACTTATATTTCATTCATTCTGGGGATATTAGCATAATATTATTTAATCAGATAGATCATGGAGAAAGTCATTCCCAGATTAAGTGTAAACATTAATAAGATTGCGCTGATTCGTAATTCCCGGGGCGGTAATCTGCCCGATTTGGTACAGATGGCGCTGGATATCGAGTCGTATGGTGCAGCAGGGATTACGGTGCATCCCAGACCGGATCAGCGGCATATCCGCTATAGTGATATTCCTGCTTTAAAGAGTAATATTCGTACTGAACTGAATATCGAGGGTTATCCCAGTGCTGACTTTATAGCTTTAGTATTAAGGAATGTACCTGCCCAGGTCACTTTGGTGCCGGATCCCCCGGATACGCTTACCTCAGATCAGGGATGGGATATCGTAAAACATAAGGACTTCTTGAAAGATATTGTAAGTCAGTTTCATACGGCAGGTATCCGGGTGTCAATATTTATCAATGCAGAGCCAGCAATGGTGGACGCCGCAGCAGCTATCGGCGCAGATCGCATCGAGCTTTATACCGGACCTTATGCACATGATTATGATTCAGATCGGTTGGTTGCAGTATCGCCTCATGTAGCTTGCGCTGCCCGTGCGATTGAAAAAAATATTGAGGTGAATGCAGGACATGATCTGAATCTGAAGAATCTGGCCTGGTATAGTCAATCTTTACCGGTACTGCATGAAGTTTCTATCGGTCATGCACTGATTAGTGATGCCTTATATTATGGCTATTCGAATGCAATCCATATGTATAAAGACCGATTAATTTACCCTGAATTGTATTGAACACTTGGCGGTTTAACAAATTTTGTTTAACTTGCAGTAGATTTAATCCCAATATATATTTATTCATTGTAAGTGTGAGAATGACTGTCTCATGATTAATAATTGGCAACACTAAAAAAAAATTGACTAATTATTATGTCGTAAAGTTATTTTGCTATATTTGATATTGCAATATTATCCGATTGTGACATTTTATATTATCCATATGTATTAACCTATTGATTTACACACAATTTAGTAATTAAAAAGTTTCAAGCATGAAGAAAAGTTTATTTACATTGCTTTTGCTGTTTATGGGTGTGAGCTATCTGGTAGCTCAGCGCTCTATCAGCGGAAAAGTCAGTGACAATAACGGTACATCCCTCGTGGGTGCTACTGTGTTGATTTCTGGCACCTCATCAGGTACAGTTACTGATGAAAATGGAAATTTCGCACTCACCGTGCCGAATGATGCTACCTCACTCACAGTATCATTCACCGGGTATGTCTCTAAGAATGTCTTACTTTCTGCGGATTCATACTATAATATTTCAATTTCGGAAGATGTGAAGCAACTGAATGAAGTTGTAGTAACAGCTTTGGGTATCGAAAGAAACCGGAATGACTTGTCCGTAGCGGCACAGACTATTAGCTCTGATAAAGTCAATCAGGTTCGGACCAATGACTTTGTTAGTAACCTGTCGGGTAAAGTAGCCGGTCTGGATATCCGTACCAGTAATACGATGGGTGGTTCTACTAACGTAGTCCTCCGTGGTATGAAATCTATCACTGGTAATAACCAGGCACTATTCGTAGTGGATGGTATTCCTGTATCAAACAGCACGTTGAATACCACCGATGTGATGAGAGGTTTTGATGGCTATGACTATGGTTCATCTGCAGCAGACATCAACCCTTCTGACATCGAAAGTATTACTGTGCTGAAAGGTGCAGCAGCAGCGCTTTATGGTAGCCGTGGAGCGAATGGTGTAATTATTATCACTACTAAGAAAGGAAGTAAGGATAATTTTGGTGTTACTGTAAATTCAGGTGTTACCTGGGGAACAATCGATAAGTCAACTATGGCCAAGTACCAAAAAGAATATGGAGCAGGTTATAGTCAGGATGCTTATGGATATAGTGGCAATCCAGGCTTCTTAGGATCTGATTATTTCACTCCGGGCACTGAAGAACCATTCGTGCCATTTACAGAGGATGCTTCTTTTGGTGCTAAATTTGATCCCAATTTATTGGTGTATGACTGGTGGTCATTAGACCCTAACTCTCCGAGATATAAGCAGAAGACTCCTTGGGTGGCAGCTAAAAATGGCCCGGATAAGTTTTTTGATAACTCTATCTCCAGTAATCAAAGTGTAATGCTGGAAGGTGGTGGAAAGACAGCTACTTATAAGTTAGGCTATACACGTAATGATGAAAAAGGTATCATGCCGAATAGCTCACTGAACAAGAATATGTTTAGTTTCTCAGGATCAATTACACCGTCTAAAAAGTTCACAATATCTTCCAGTATCAATTTTACTAATCAGAATGGTTTAGGTCGTTATGTAGTTGGTTATGGTGGACAAAACATAAGCTCAAACCTGAGACAATGGTATCAGACTAACGTTGACGTACTTGAATTGAAGAAAGCTTACGAAGAGAATGAGCAAAATATTACCTGGAACTGGGCTGGTATTGACTCTGACTCTAAGCCTATTTACTGGGACAACCCATACTTTACCCGATATAAGAGCTATGAAAATGATAGCCGTAACAGATATTTCGGATATATCAAAGCGCAATACAATATCTTACCTGAATTAGCGATTATTGGCCGGGCAGGTGCCGATTTGGCTTTCGATCAACAAGAAGAAAGAAAAAGTAAGCAATCAGTAGATTTAGGATATTATAGCATTTATAACCGTAGTTCACAAAATTATAACTATGACTTATTTGCAAATTATTCTAAGAATCTTTCAGAAATGTTCTCATTGGATGTGACTGCTGGTACCAATATCAGAAGAAGTTATATCAGCTCTGTGTTCAATGCAACAAATACAGACCTGGTAGTTGATGGCTTGTATTCTATTTCTAACTCATCTGTTCCACCTAATCCACCATCAGAGTCTTATGTACCCGTTGGTGTTGATGGATTGTTTGCCACTGCAACAATTGGAATAAATAAGATGCTCTTTGTCGATGGAACTATCCGTAGAGATCAATCTACTACACTTCCTGCCGCAAATAATACATATATTTATCCAGCAGTATCTTTGGGCTTTTTGTTTTCTGACTTACTCCATTTAGATGTACTTAACTACGGTAAGATCAGAGCAGCTTATTCTGAAGTTGGTAATGATGCGCCTGCACTAAGTGTTTATGATGTTTATTCTAAGCCAGTAGCCTGGGGTAATGTTCCATTATTCTCATTGCCTACCAGAAAGAATAATGCTGAGCTTAAGCCTGAGCGTACAAAATCTTTGGAATTTGGTTTGGATCTGGGCTTTTTCCAAAACAGAATTGGTCTGGAATTGAGCTATTATGATGCAAAAACATTTAATCAAATCATGCCTATTCAGATAACAGGTGCAACTGGCTACACTTCTAAGTTTATTAACTCAGGTGAAGTAAGCAATAAGGGTATTGAAGCGATCTTAAATTTAGTACCTGTACGTACGAATGATATGGAGTGGAGCTTTAATTTCAACTTTGCTAAGAACAAGAATGAAGTTGTATCTCTATATGATGCCAATACTAAGCAAATCGTAATGGGAACATCTCAGGGTGGCGTATCTTTAGCTGCTATTCCGGGCCTTCCATTAGGCGTAATTAAAGGTAGAGGACATGTATATCATGCAAATGGCCAGCCACTTGTAGATGAAGATGGCTACTATGTAACTAAAGCAGATCAGATTCTCGGTAATGTGAATCCTGATTGGATCGGTGGTGTAGGTACATCTTTCAGATGGAAGGACTTATCAATTGGGGTACAAGTTGATGCTAAGGTCGGTGGAAATATCTTCTCACTGGACAGATACTATGGTGACTATTCCGGACTCTATCCTGAGACTGCAGGTCTGAATGATAAAGGGAAGCCTGTTAGAAGCCCTGTTGCTGATGGTGGTGGAATCAAGATGCCGGGTGTGAAAGAAGATGGCACTCCAAATGATGTCTATACTAGTGCAACAAATTCAGATGAAGCGCCATTTGGTATCAATGCCAGCCCTGGGAACTATATCTATGATGCGACTTTTGTAAAACTGAGAGAAGTTAATTTGACTTATTCATTCAAGAATATTTTATTTGCTAATTCTAAGTTTGTAAAAGGAATCGACTTGTCATTAGTAGGAAGAAATCTGGCTATACTGTATAAAGATTTACCTTATGCTGACCCTGAACAGTCTTATAGTGCAGGTAACTTGTCTGGACACTCCGGTGGAACCTATCCGGCAGTGAAAACGATTGGATTTAATTTAAGACTTAAATTTTAAATAGAATAACAATGAAAAAACTCTTAATATTAATTTTACCAGCTCTCTTTATGGTGAGTTGTGTGAAAGATTTACAGGATTACAACGTAGATACGAAGAATCCATCCAAGGTAGCAGCTGAGCCTTTGTTTGCAAATGGTACCAAGTCTATGAATGACTGGATGGCGACGATCAACGTTAATACAAACGTATTTTGTTTCTATGCACAGTATCTGACAGCTACTACTTATGTGGATGAACCAAGATATAATATGACTACTCGTACGATTCCACAAGCTCTCTGGAATGCGATGTATGTATCTACTCTGGCTAACTTCAAAGAATCTGCAAGATTACTGAAAGAAGATAAGGTAGTGAGTGAGGATAATCCACAGAAGAAGAATAAGTATGCCATGATAGAAATCATGAATGTGTATGCGTATTCACTCTTAGTAAATACTTTTGGTGATATTCCATATAGCCAGGCATTGGATGTAAATAATCCACAGCCGGTGTATGATGACGCCAAGACAGTAACACTGGATTTATTTAAAAGACTGGATGCGGCTATCGCGCAGATTACACCTGATGCAGGCGGCTTCGGTAGTGCAGATTTAGTCTATGGTGGTGATGCTGCCAAGTGGCTTAAGTTTGGAAATTCATTGAAGTTGAAGTTGGCAATGTTGCTCTCTGATGCGGATAATGCAGATGCCAAGACATTTGCGTCTGCAGCTATAGCTAGTGGTAATTTGATACTGGATAATGCTGATAATGCAACATTGGCTTATTTGGCTTCTCCGCCAAATAATAATCCACTATCCAGTAATGTGCCGCCTATCAGTTCTCGTCAGGACTATGTAGCTGCAAATACCATTATCGATTACATGAATAGTACATCGGATGCAAGAAGAGCATCTTACTTCACTACTGTTGATGGTGCTTATGTAGGTGGAAAATATGGATTTACTTCTCCGTATGGAAATAATTCACACTTGAGTACAAATGTAACCGCTACATCTACTCCAAACGTGATGTTAGATGCATCTGAAGTACATTTCCTTTTAGCTGAAGCGATCGAGAGAGGCTTTACTACAGGAACGGCTGCTGATGAGTACAATGCGGCTATTCGTGCTTCATTTGACTATTGGGGTGCTGGTTCAGCAGATGATTATCTGGCTCAGGATAAAGTGAATTATACTAATGCTGCTTCAGGTGCTACCTGGCAGGAAAAAATTGGTGTACAAAAGTGGGTGTCTCTGTTCAACAGAAATTATGATGGCTGGACTTCCTGGCGTCAATTGAACTTCCCTGCTTTAGTAAAACCTGATGCGCCTACAGTGCCGGATATCCCTACCAGATTGATTTATCCGATCATTGAAAATAGCTTAAATAAGGGTAATACAGAAGCTGCTGCAGCTAAGATCGGTGGTGATTCACCAAATACTAAATTGTGGTGGGATGTAAATTAATCGTCTGATTATTTAATTCTATCATTTTAGATTCATTTTAAGCCCCGGTATATTTGCCGGGGCTTATTTTTTGTGTTTAAATTATCTTAATATTCCCTGATGGAATATTAATACCGTAGCCTATTGAAGTTACTTTTCTACGAAAAGTATTGACTTCGTAAATAAAGTTTTTAATCATTGAGTAATAAAGAAACCTATCTTCGCCAGATGACTTCCCAGTCTTTATCTTTAAATTGTTCCAGACAATCGGGATAGATACATTCACCGCAGAAATAACACACCGTGTCACATCGGTTATTGATTATATATTCTACGCCATCAAATGCTGTAGCATCCGTATTGAGCCAGTAGTAATGTTCTGTGCCTTGGACCTGCAGGCGTATGGTTTTTAAGTCATTATTTTTAGCTGGATTGTTGACGATCTCTTTAATACATTCCGGTAGATTGTTAGTACATTTTTCTTTTATACAGCCGGTGAACAGACTGCTACAAAGTAAAAGACCTCCAATGATAGACCATTTCATTTTTGCCAGATTAGTTTCCATTGCTTTTCTTCATATTTATTCCAACACTCTTGCGGCATCTGAAAACCACATAGTGTACACACCGTATCGCATTGAGCATTGATGACGTAGTCACAGCCATCATAAGCCAGCGCACCGGTGTTCAATCGGTAGAAAACTTCCCCTGAAACAGTTTGAGTGCTGATGGATAATAATTTTGAATTTACATTCAGATCATTGATCATATTCTGAATACATTCCGGTAAATCAGTCTGATGTAAACTATCCTTATGACAGGTAAAGCTATAGATAGTCAGACCGATAAATAAAAAAACGAGATATTTATTACTCATGCTATTATAACGCAGACATAACAGGTGATGCTGCTTTTGGCTTTTAACAGCCAATGTTGTTTTCTTAATCTAATTGGTGCTAAAGTAATCATTGCGGGATGAAAATTTCTTTCTTTCAGCGATGTACTGTACTTTTGATAAAAAGATTGTTATGAGCAAGCGCGCAATTCCTCTGGTAGATCTGGATAAATATATCCATGGCGATGATCAACAAAAGAGTGAGTTTGTCACTGAGATAGGCAGAGCCTTCCATGAAGTCGGTTTTGTCGGAGTGATAAACCACGGTATCCCTTCTGATTTAGTGGATAGTTTTTATTCATTGTCACAGCGTTTCTTCGCACAACCGGAGCCTGAAAAAAGAAAGTATGAAGTGCCGGGTTTAGCAGGACAAAGAGGCTATACCTCATTTGGTAAGGAACATGCAAAGCAGAGTAATGTCGGGGATCTGAAAGAGTTTTACCAGATCGGGCAGGAAGTTACGGATGGTGATCCCATTAAATCAGAGTATCCGGCAAATGTTCACGTAAGTGAATCGCCTGATTTTGTAAATCAGGGAATCAGTCTGTATAAAGCGTTTGAAAAGAGTGGTAATCATTTGTTGTCTGCAATTGCAGAATATCTCAAACTGGGAAAAACTTATTTCACTCCAAAAACGCATAATGGCAATAGCATCCTACGTGCCATCTATTATCCACCGATCACTCAGGAGCCAGCCAGCGCCATTCGTGCTGAGCAGCATGAGGATATAAATCTGATCACCCTGCTCGTCGGTGCTTCCGCCGGTGGATTGCAGGTATTGGATCTACAGGGAATTTGGTTGGATGTGGTACCCCAGGAAGGTGAAATAGTAGTCAATGTCGGAGATATGCTTCAGCGACTAACAAATAACTATCTGATCTCCACTACACACAGAGTAGTAAATCCACCACGGGAAATGTGGCATACACCTCGTCTATCCATACCTTTCTTCCTGCATCCGCGAAGTGATATGGATCTGACTTGCCTCGATTCTTGTGTCACTACTGACAATCCATTACACTATGAACCCATTACTGCTGGTGCTTATCTGGATGAGCGGCTCCGGGAGATAGGCCTGAAGAAATAAGTACAATTGGTAGAATTTTTATCATTAAATTATCGTTATGATATTTGATGTGCAGGATTGTCTGCATTTACTTACATTTGCAAACATTTAATTCTTTTAACGATGTTGAATACAATTCTTTTTATCAGTAGTTTAGGATTTCCTGAATGGATAGTAATCTTCGGTGTAATCATTCTGTTGTTTGGTGGCAAAAAAATTCCGGAGCTCATGCGAGGTATCGGTAAAGGAGTACGCGAGTTTAACAGCGCACGTGCCAGCCTTGAAGATGAATTCAAGCAAGGAATGCGCGATGATGACCGCAAATCCAACAATACCAATAGCGCTCCTACAACCAAGTCAGAGCCGGAAGCATAAACTGATTACAGCTTCAAAGCCTCCTTTAACCTCTTTTAACTCAGAAAGTTGAACATTACCTTTATGTCTATTAGAATATTACCAATTATAGTTTCCTTATTTTTCTCAATGGCTGCTTTTGGTCAGCAGAAACTGGGCCATTTGAATAGTGGCAATATACTCCAGAAGATGCCGGAAGTAGCACAGGCTAATAAGGAGATTCAGCATTTACAGGATTCACTAAAAATTGAATTCGATACCAAATCAGCTAAGTTTCAAAGTACCTACCAGCTCGCACTTAAAGCAGTCAATGATGGTACGGTTACACCTGTAGAACAGTCAAAAAAAGAAGCTGAGCTCAATGATATGCAGACCGATCTGACTAATTTTCAAAAATTGTCGCAGACAATTATTGACCTCAGACGCCAGGCATTATTACAGCCTTTACTGACTAAGATGCAGGATGCAGTAAAAGCAGTAGCAAAAGAACAGGGATACTCTTATATATTCGATGTAGCTGGTGGAAGTATGCTATTTGCAAATGATTCGGAAGATTGTTCTAAACAGGTAGAAGCAAAACTGGGTTTGAAATAATTTTATCAGAGCAATACAATTAGCTATTGCTACTTCTGATCATTCCATTCGCTTCGAGAAAATTATAGAAAGAAATCTTGTCGATTAGTGACGGTGGAGTGTTATCGTCATTGATGACAATCAGATCACCTTCATTATTGCTAAAGTATTTAAAGACATCCGTCAGTTTAGTGTTTGGACTGGCAGTCCACACCTGCCGCAGCGACATAGTAGATACCGGATTATATGGATCCAGACTGGAATCTTCAAAGTCAGTAGCCCGCAGACTACCTGTAACAGTATGCTTTTCACTTACCGGGAAAATAAGTTGTTGTGTAAAGCGGATAAACTCCCGTGCATTAGTAATCAGATCGGTGGATTCTAAAATTGCCAATGAAGGGTTAATCACATCCTTGATACTGTGATTGATAAAAAATCCCTCTGCCTTAGTATATCGGTATTCCATATAAGCAGAATAAAATATAAATACTCCGATCAGACTCAGTGTGATACTTCCATTGTAGAAGCCAAAAATGACCATACCGATAGCTAATAATTGACCTACACGCATAGCAATCAGGGTAGCCTTTACTTTTTTCAGTTTCATAGAAAGTAAAGCCCGCAGAACACGACCGCCATCCATCGGAAAGATGGGGAGCAGATTAAACAGCACCAGGGCTACATTGACTGATAATACAGCAACAGGAAACTTAGTCTTGTCAGTATAGAGTTTATACACATCGCCATCCCAGTTTTTTATCCCAAACTGTGGAAAGAAATAGATATATAATAAAAGCGACAGAGCAATCGCCACATTGACTAAAGGACCGGCAATGGCGACAAGTAATTCCTGCCAGGGCTTATCCGGCATTTTGGCCAATCGCGCTATACCGCCTAGCGGTGTCAGGATGATATCTTCAGTATGAATGCCGAACTTACGTGCAGTCAGTGCATGCCCATACTCGTGGAGTACTACACAGGCAAACAGAATCATGATAAAGAGACCAAACCATAGTGCGCCTTTGACGCCGATACCTTCATTGTGGGAACTATATAAAATCCAGAGTAAGATATAACCAAAAGTCCAGTGAACTTTGACCGGAATACCCCATAATACACCTAAGTGAAGCGAACCACGCTCAAATAATCTCAAGAAAATGATTTATTAATACTACAAAACAGCATCATTTACATAAAGTTCACCCTTTAACAATGCCCGTGAAATGACAATTTTCTGGATCTCACTGGTGCCTTCATAAATCTGGGTAATTTTGGCATCCCGCATGAGGCGTTCTACATGATATTCTTTTACATAGCCATAGCCCCCATGAATCTGCACAGCTTCTACTGAATGACGCATTGCTGCATCTGAAGCAGCTAACTTAGCCATACTGGAAGCTAAAGCATAGTCCATGCCCTGATCTTTCATCCAGGCAGCCCGATGGACGAGTAAGCGTGCGGCTTCCACGTCTGTGGCCATGTCAGCTAATTTGAATGCAATCGCCTGGTGCTCTATCAGTGGTTTGCCGAAGGAGTGTCTTTCCTGGGCATAAGCCAGGGCTAAATCCAGTGAACCGGAAGCAATACCCAGTGCCTGAGATGCGATCCCGATCCGCCCGCCAGCCAGGACTTTCATTGCAAATTTGAATCCAAATCCGTCTTCGCCGATACGATTCTCCTTTGGTACTTTGACATCATTGTACATGATCGTGTGTGTATCAGATGCGCGAATACCCAGCTTATCTTCCTTTGCGCCAACAACTACTCCCGGCCAATTAGTTTCTACTATAAAAACATTAATGCCTTTGTGCCCCTTTTCAGGATGAGTCTGAGCTATCACCAGATGAATCGATGATGAACCGCCATTTGTAATCCAGTTTTTCGTACCATTGAGCAGATAATGATCCCCCATATCTACTGCGGTTGTACGCTGACTGGTTGCATCACTACCTGCTTCGGGTTCACTAAGACAAAAAGCGCCAATTTTTTCGCCCGATGTAACCATGCGCAGGTATTTATCTTTCTGATATTCACTTCCATAAGCTTCCAAACCCCAACATACCAATGAGTTATTTACAGACATAATCACGGAGCAGCTATTGTCTATTTTAGAAATTTCTTCCATCGCCAGCGCATAACTGACAGTGTCCATGCCTCCGCCACCCCATTCAGGTGAAACCATCATAGCTAAAAAACCCATTTCGCCCATCATCCTTACCTGATCAGTCGGGAATTTGGCATCTCTGTCTCTTTCTATCACACCGGGGAGTAATTCCTGCTGTGCAAACTGTCGTGCAGCATCCCGTACAGCTACCTGTTCTTCTGTCAGACTAAAAACTATCGCCATATACTTTTAATTAAAGATTTCAGAGCACAATGTAGCAAAAACATTGCACTTCAAAGCCCTCTTGACCTTGGTTATAGCTAAACAAGGATAATAAATCAACTCCAGCTAGAACATAATTGACTACAGTATCTCAAACCTGTCTTTTGACCATAATAAATCAAAGCTGCCGGTCTGGCCAGCAGTTTTCGTATAAGTTACAGATGTTGATTCAGTAGTTGGGTGCAATATGAGGCTGAATCCGGCAGAATCAATCAATGAAAAACCTGTTTCCATTTTTTGTATATACATTTGGTCGCAGTGGAATATAAATTCCTGTAAGAATGGATTAGTATTTAACAATTGCAACAGTGCGCTTTTCAATTGCAGGATGGATTGAATTTTTTTTGGATTAATGGTTCCAATAGTAGTTGCATTATGTTTGTGTGTGATATAGATGCGCCATGGCCACAGGCCTGGATAAAGATAGGACTCAGCCAGGAAGTTTTCACCGATAGTATATTCTTCCTGAAATTCACCTTTACCAAAGACATAATCCAATATTGCATAGTGACGGTCATACTCCGGACTATATACCCATACTTTCCGTGCGGTTAATTTATCTTCTTTACTAAGTAAAATGCTTTTAACTGTCCAATGGTGAGTGAATGAGGCATGGGCTTCGAGTTCCTTTTTTGTTATAGCAGCACCGGCGGCTTGCCACACTTCCAGTTTTGCCAGGGACCTCAGGGCTTCAAAATTTTGCATCCATTCACAGAGTAATAGCATCCATCGTATCTCATGACGAAGTAAACGAATGTTTACAGGAGTCAAGGGCAGTACAATCAATTGATATAGCTTACGGGCTACTGAGGGCAGTTGAAAGTCGATCATTCGCTTTGCCAGATCATCGATATAATCTGCATTCCAGTAGCGCTGGTCATGCAGACCATTTCTAAGCAAGGTATATAATCTTTCGATCAGCAGTTCACTGCCGGACTGCATGAGTTTGATACGGGATTGTTTAAACTGAAAATCGTCCCAGGACTTAAGTGCCATAGGATTAGTAAATAGCTATCGATGTAGGTTGTTTAGGTACTATACCCAATTTTTCCATTGCCAGTTCAGAAGCTATTTGTTCGGCATTCTTTTTATTGAAGTCATCCGCCTCAGCGATTGGCTCACCTTGTACCAGTACAGCAATTCTGAACCGGTCACGCTTATCCGTCTTGTATTTGGTAATTAATTCGTAAGTGACTTCTTTACCGTTCTTCTGACACCATTCGAGTAGTTGACTCTTGAAATTATCATCCAGTGACTCCAGGCTATGTACGTCGATATGTCGGAGCAGTACATTGTTGATCACAAACCGATGGGTAAACATATAGCCATTTTCGATATAAATCGCACCGATAAGTGCTTCAAGCGCATTGCCCAGCATTGACTTACTGATAGGTGCATTATTCATATAGGCCATGATCTCATCAATGCCCATCTTATAACCGAGATGATCCAGCGTCTTACGCTTGACTATTTTTGAGCGCATTTTAGTAAGGAAGCCTTCGTCACCATTTGGGTACTTTTTATAGAGATATTCAGCAATTATGCCATTCAGTATGGCATCACCGAGAAATTCCAACCGTTCATTATGCTGGCGATATCCATTGATCGTCTGCGTATTTGATTTGTGCAGAAATGCAAGCTTATACAAGGATACTTTACCGGGCATATAGCCGGTAACGGCAATCAACTTCTCAATAAATACCTTGTCTTTGGATAAATATTTATTTATAAAACGTAAAGCAAGATTCACAGAAAACTATTATTCATATTTCTTAAAAATAATTGATCCATTATGACCACCGAAGCCAAAGGTGTTGCTGAGTGCTACCCTGACTTCTCTTTTCTGTGCAGCGTTAAAGGTAAGATTTAATTTTGAATTAATAGCCGGATCGTCTGTAAAATGATTTATCGTAGGTGGAATATATTGATGTTGTATCGCCAGAATGCTGGCGATGGACTCGATTGCTCCGGCGCCACCAAGTAAGTGGCCTGTCATGGACTTTGTGCTGGATACATTCAGTTTGAAAGCATGATCACCAAATACTTCAATGATTGCCTTAGTCTCAGCGATATCACCTAAAGGTGTTGATGTACCGTGTACATTGATGTAATCTACTTCATCCAGCTGAATATTTCCATCTTTCAGCGCCATTCTCATTACATTATTGGCGCCCAGACCTTCAGGGTGAGGTGCTGTGATGTGGTAAGCATCAGCAGTGGCACCAGCCCCCATCACTTCACAATAGATTTTAGCACCACGTCGCTGAGCGTGTTCCAGATCTTCAAATATCAGACATCCACCTCCTTCACCTAATACAAAACCATCCCTATCCAAGTCAAAGGGTCGGCTGGCAGTAAGATAATCATCGTTTCTTTCACTAAGGGCCTTTGTGGCATTGAATCCACCCATCCCTGCGGCTGTAATAGCAGCTTCAGATCCACCGGTGATGATGATATCTGCTCTTCCGGTACGGATATAATCAAAAGCATTCATCATGGCATGTGTAGAGCTGGCACAAGCGGATACTGTCCCATAATTGATACCACGCCACCCATATTTAATACTAATCAGTCCCGGAGCAATATCAGAGATCATCTTTGGTATCATAAAAGGATTAAAGCGGGGTGTGCCATTCCCTCTCGCGTATTCTTCTATTTCAGCCTCCAGAGAGCGCAATCCACCGATGCCTGATCCCCATATCACACCAGCCCGATCTAAATCAAGTCCGATAAAATCACCCAATCTGGCGTCTTTATAGGCTTCATCTGTGCAGACCATTGCAAACTGTGAAAATAAGTCCATCCTACGGATCTCTTTCTTTTCGATAAAATCCTCCATATTCAGGCCTTTGACCTCACAGGCAAAGCGGGTTTTGAATAAGGAAGCATCAAACCGTGTAATCGGTCCTGCACCACTGACGCCTTTTTGGAGGGCTGTATTATATTCGGATATATTATTGCCGATAGGTGTGACTGCACCTATACCACTGACTACTACTCTTTTCATGTCTCAGATTTTCGTATTTAATAATCTAATCAGTATTATATTTTTATTTCTGGTTTGAAAAACAATGTAATTGATTGGTTATTAACGCTCACCATGCATCATTTTCTTTAATTTCGGAGTAATGGCCATTAGTACAATGGCGGCTACACCGCACAATACCACGAATAACATGAAAAATTCATATAAGTTGTGAATCTGTATTCCGGCAATCTGCGGATAGACAACCGGGATTTTTGCCTCAGCCAACTGTGCACTTTGGGCAGCAGTAAGTTGAACTTGTCCATCTAATACTTTTTGCAGATCTACTCCTGCTTTGGTAGCTGCCTCAAATTTGTCACCTGTAGGTGGTAGTAGTGCACCCAATGTACCGGATAATGCATAGGCACAAGCATTAGAAATAAACCAGACACCCATGAGCAGTGAAGCGAAACGCTTTGGTGATAATTTTGCAACCAGCGATAATCCAATCGGAGATAAACAGAGCTCTCCAAATGTATGGAGTAGATAAAGTATAATCAACCAGATAATACCGATTTTACCGACAGCACCAAGATCTTTCACCTGGAATGCGATCACCAGATAGCCTAAGGCGATTAATGCCAGGCCAACTGCTTGTTTGACCGGTGATATTGGTTCCTTGCCTCTTTTATTCAACTGAACCCACAGATAACTGAAAGGTGCAGCAAAAATTATAATAAACAGGCCATTAAATATCTGAACCATTGATGGTGGCATTTCCCATCCGAAAATGCTTCTGTCAGTTTGATTGTCAGCGATGAATGTCAGTGAAGAACCAGCCTGCTCAAAAGCTGCCCAAAAGAAAATCACAAAGAATGCAACGATATAAATTACTAATATTCTGTCTCGCTCTACTTTATTTAGTGTAGTATCAGAAAGAATAAACCCGGCAAGTGTAGCACCGGCAGAATAAATAATTGAATAGACAATATTTTGTTCCAGGACAAAATAAAAGACACAAAATAATGCGATTGCTGCAACTATAGCAATGGACAATGCTTTAGTGGTGAAAACAGGTTTTTGAGATTCGCCTTCAGCGAAATCAGAATGGTCAGATTCACTTGGCTTTTTGCCGATAGCTTTTCCCTCAGGAGTGACAATATATTTATCTTTCAAAAAATAGAAGATGATACATCCCAGGAACATAGCAATGCCTGCCGCTAAAAAGCCCCAGCGAAATGCGCTGTTATCTCTGATGTCGCCGTTCTTAACATCACCCAGGATTGGGCAGATAAACTGACCGAGCAAAGCACCCAGATTAATACCCATATAGAAAATGGTAAATGCACTATCCAGCAAGTTCTTTCTTTCTTTCGGGTAGAGAGAGCCTACCATGGACGAGATATTGGGTTTGAAAAATCCATTTCCCAATATGATCAGTCCCAGAGCTATATACATCAGATTCGTAGCCATCGATACATTACCACCGAAGGTGGATGCACTCCAGAACAGAAATAATTGACCGATTCCCATTACCAGGCCGCCTAACAGGATGCAGGCACGATTGCCCAGGTAATTATCGGCGATATAACCGCCTAATAAAGGTGTCAGATAACACAATCCCAAAAATCCACCGTAAATGATTGCGACATTTGCTTCCTGCATAGCCAGTGCATTTACGAGGAAGAGTGAGAGAAGAGCGCGCATCCCGTAGAAGTTAAATCGTTCCCACATCTCAGTGCCGAATAATACCCATAATCCTTTAGGATGCTTTTGTGAAGCCGTATCTGTTACTGTCATAAACTATGTGTTTTAATTATGTTTTTAAATGTAATTAACTGCTTTATTGGCAAAATAGCAATTAAGCAATTCTTTGTGTGGTTCATGGGAGATAAACTTTCCAAAGGTAATTTATTTTAGAAAAACTCCAAATAAAATTAATAAACAGTGGATTCGCTATAAGATATTATAGTCTATAAAGGATAGTTTGTCCGGATAGTCTGTCGTATAATGAAGGCCACGACTTTCCTTGCGCATCGACGCGGACCGTATGATGAGATACGCAATGGTAATCATATTTCTGAGTTCGAGTAATTGTGGGCTTATCGTAGTCGAGTTGTATAGCTCCTCTGTCTCCTTAAATAACAAAAAGATCCGGTCATCAGCACGCTTGAGACGGACATTTGAACGGACTATGCCCACATAATAGGACATGATCTCACGCAATTCTTTCCGGCTCTGTGTGATAAGCACCATTTCTTTTGGGTCATTGGTGCCGCTGGCATTCCAGTCAGGTATACCTTCGGCAAAATCAAATGCTGCTATCTGACCAATTACTTCTCTACTAATCCGTTCACCATAGACCAGGCCTTCGAGGAGGGAATTACTAGCTAAGCGATTAGCCCCATGCAGTCCCGAACAGGAACATTCTCCTCCTGCTAATAAGCGGTGTATGGATGAATTGCCCAGCGTATCTACGCGAATACCACCACAGGTATAATGACAGGCAGGAGCTACCGGAATCATCTGTGTGAGTGGATCAATACCAATACTTTTACATTTTTCATAAATATTCGGGAAATGGGCCAAAAAGCCTTCTTTGTTCAATTCACGGCAATCGAGATATACAAAATCTTCACCACGAATCTTCATCTCATTATCTATCGCGCGCGCTACGATATCGCGGGGTGCCAGAGACAATCGTTTGTCGTATTTCTGCATGAACTCCTTCCCGTCCTGTGTCTTCAATACTGCGCCGAAGCCGCGTACTGCTTCTGAAATCAGAAAATCCGGTGTATCACCACCCGGATGATATAAGGCTGTCGGGTGAAACTGGATAAATTCCATATTTTCCACTCTTGCTTTGGCTCTGTAAGCCATGGCAATGCCATCACCGGTGGCAACCTGCGGATTGGTAGTCGTTTTATAGACCTGCCCGGCGCCCCCTGAGGCCATCACGGTCATTCTGGCCAGGAAAGTGACAATTTGATTGGTTTCACGGTCCAGGGCATAGGCACCATAACATTCTATATTGGGTGTAGCCCGGGTGATATTATGTCCCAGATGATGCTGTGTAATGATGTCTATTGTGAAATAATGCTCGAGCACTTTGATGTTATTGAATTCATCTGCTTGCTGGATTAATGTCCGCTCGATTTCCCTGCCAGTGATATCCTTGTAATGCAGGATACGATTCTCACTGTGCCCGCCTTCGCGCCCCAGATCATAATCTCCGGGGTTATTGACTTCTTTATCAAAATTCGCACCCCATCGAATCAAGTCACGTACTCTATCCGGACCTTCGGTAACTATAAAGCGAACTACTTCCTCATTGCATAGGCCATCACCTGCGTCGAGTGTATCAGCGATATGTTTCTCAAAAGAGTCAATCTCCAGATTCCATACTGCAGCTACTCCGCCCTGGGCAAAGGCTGTATTTGTATCTGCTTCTACTGTTTTGGATAATAGAATAATCCGCAGATCAGGTCTTTTTTCAGCGATTTTTATTGCTGTCGTCAATCCGGTTACCCCTGTTCCGATTATCAATACATCACTCTTGATGGTCATTGTTGTTGCTTTGAAAAAATAAAGGTAAGGAGTAATGTGTTACCGGATGAAATGATTTCAGGACTAATCCTATATTTGCACTATAAAATAATATTCAATTGAACAGAATTCGGCTTGCATATCTTGGAATAGTACTTTTTATGAGTTGTCTAATAACTACATCCTGTGCACCAAAATATGGTTGCCCAATGAATGAACAGGCTACTGTCAAAATCGATACCAAGAAGAAACAGAAACACGGTAAATCTTATCTTTTTGATAAAAAGACCCGAAAAAAAATGGGATATAAGTAAAAGAGATTGAACTTATGTGGCTGATTTTTCATGTGGAAATACTTACTTTCCTGTAACTTTAAGAATTTCCCTTAATTTTTCCTTCAGAGAGATTTTTGATATTTGAGATAAGTGATAATGGCATTTCATTTGAGTAACATCTAAGTGCCACTCCTATTAATTCTATTGATCTCTCCTCTATTTACAACATATCCCGGGAAATGCGTGCTTATTTCAGGTGCATATATTATTCTTCGCTTGTTACAGTGTTCAAATTTTCAGATTTCAAATGAGAAGCAATAAAAGGCAAAAATTTCACTAACAGTTTTTAAATTATACAGGTTTATGCTCTTTTATGATGCGTTCTACTTCCTCTACTGTCAAATTTGTGATCTTGGCAATCAGAGCAATTGGTAGATTATTTGAAATACAATTAAGTATTACATTGATCTTGTTTTTTGCTTCACCTCTAGCCTCACCTCTAGCCTCGCCTCTAGCCTCGCCTCTGGCTTCACCTCTGGCTTCAGCCGTTTCTAACATATCCTGAGAAATACGTAGTTCTCTCAGGTGCTTATCATATTCTTTTCTTGCTATAGTGTCCATATTTTCATATTTCAAATGAGATTCCACTAATTCCAGTCCTTCTGCAGTATATCTTTCCGGCAATTCTGTATTCTTCAGAAAGAATATCCATTGGTCCAATGTATTCCTGGCTATACCATCAAAATTATTAACTTTTAACAAATAATACGGCTTGTAATTTTAAAATAAAACAATATTTTAAAATTATACAAAAGTAATACCGGCATAACAGTCAAATAGACCGACCGAACAGAGTGAAGATTGGTCTATATTGGATGTATGATCGGTATAATACACCGGAAAAATTTCATCGGGTGTATTTTTCCCAAATTTCACTTGCTGATTTTCAGACAATAAAAGTTCTTCAGCATTGTTTAATCCCGAGAATTGAGTTCGCCCCACATAGATATAATCATCACCACTACCTAAATCAAAGTAAAGGATATTTATGGAATAAATCTTTTTTACTTGTGCATAGGTTTCACCTTTTGACAGGTGCTCGGTGATGAGCTTTGACGTACCATACAAACATCTGTGGAAATAATCAGACTCCTCATAATATTGAACTTCTATTGCAATGATTTCACCACCATTGTTAATACACAACAAATCAAGTTTGTTGTATTTATCGGTCACGCTTTCCTGATTACCTTCAGATTCCAGGATTTGCTGAACTTCTATTTTCTCTTTGAGTAACTCGGAGAGAAATCCATTCAATATCCCAAAATTAGCTTTATTGCGTAGCAGGCGCTTCATAGCCCAGTCGAAACTTATAAGTGTTCTGCTTTTCATGTGTGATGAGTGATTTATTGATTTGCTAAAGATAGGATAATAATTTTTATGCGTGGAAATTTAAATGATTTATGTGGAGTACACAATCATCTTCAATGATCTTTAGGATATCCGGCAGTACATAAATTAAAAGAATACCGAGCGGAAATTACTAATTTTGTCCCTCCAAAAAACCGGATAATAATTTAATCTATGGCCAGAAAATGGAATCCTAAAGACGCTTTACTCTATCATTCCAAAGGGAGACCCGGTAAAATCGAAGTCGTCACTACGAAAGAGACAAAAACACAAATGGATCTGTCGATGGCATATTCACCCGGAGTAGCAGAGCCCTGTATGGAAATCTACCACAATCCAGAAGATATTTATAAATATACAGCAAAGGGCAATCTGGTCGCAGTGATCACCAATGGAACTGCTGTACTGGGATTGGGTGATATCGGCCCGGGTGCCGGAAAGCCCGTGATGGAAGGAAAAGGTGTATTGTTCAAAATCTATGCTGATATCGACGTTTTTGATCTCGAGCTGAATGTACATGACCCGGATGAGTTTGTAAGGGTGGTTAAAGCACTTGAACCAACATTCGGTGGTATTAACCTGGAGGATATAAAAAGCCCTGAATGTTTTGAGATAGAGACGAGATTGAAGCAGGAGTTGAATATCCCGGTGATGCATGATGATCAACATGGTACAGCTATTATCTCTGCAGCTTCATTACTCAATGCATTGGAATTAGTCGGTAAGCAGATCAGTGAAGTTTCATTTGTCGTAAGTGGCGCCGGAGCCGCTGCTATGGCTTGTGTACGACTCTATATATCGCTGGGTGCCGATCCAGAAAAGATTCTTATGTTTGATAGTCACGGTCCTATCTCTACACAACGGACTGATATCAATGATTTGAAAAAACCATTTGCCCGCACGACTAATGTCCATACACTGGAAGAAGCGATGAAAGGTTGTGATGTGTTTATCGGGTTGAGTAAGGGTGGTGTAGTTAGTCCGGCGATGTTGAAAAGTATGGCGGACAAGCCTATAGTATTTGCAATGGCCAATCCTGATCCGGAGATTGATTATACCACTGCAGTTAATGCAAGACCGGATATTATCATGGCGACCGGACGCTCCGATTTTCCCAATCAGGTTAATAATGTACTGGGATTCCCTTATATATTCAGGGGAGCGCTGGATGTGCGTGCTACACAAATCAATGAGGTGATGAAACTCGCGGCTGTCAGAGCACTCGCTGAACTGGCGAAATCACCTGTGCCAGATCTGGTGAATATGGCTTACGACGAAAAAGTGATCGTATTTGGACCTGAATATATCATACCTAAGCCTATGGACCCACGCCTGATTAGTACAGTCTCCATCGCGGTAGCTAAAGCTGCAATCGAAAGTGGTGTAGCCCGAAAAATCATTACTGACTGGGATGCCTATGCAATGGAACTGGAGAACCGCCTGGGTCTGGATCACTATCTGTTTCGTGCGATCAGTGCCCGGGCCAGAAAAGATCCACGAAGGGTCGTATTCGCCGAAGCAGACAATGCCAGGGTGCTTAAAGCGGCTCAGATTGCCCGGGATGAGGGCCTTGCAATCCCAATCTTATTGGGTGAGAAAGAGAAAATCCAGGTATTAATGGCTGAAAATGGCATTACGCTTGACGATGTAGAAATCATCGATCCTCAGGGAGAGGAAATGAAAGTGAAGCGCCAGGAATACGGGGAATATTTCTTTCAGCGGCGCTGGCGTAAAGGCTATAATCTCTATGAAGCAAAGAAAATCATGCTGGATCGCAATTATTTCGGCTGTATGATGGTACAGCAGGGAGAAGCCGATGCATTGATCTCTGGCCTGACGCGGAAATACCCGGATACCATCCGTCCCGCTTTACAAACGATCGGGATGAGAGAAGGAGTAAAGCGGGTAGCCGGGATGTACATCATCCTGACAGCCAAAGGACCGTTATTCCTCGCGGATACTACAGTAAATCTGAACCCTACGGCTGAAGAGCTGGCAGATATTACACTACTTACTGCACAGGAAGTGCGCCACCTCAATGTTGTTCCGCGTATCGCTATGTTGTCTTACTCGAACTTCGGTTCCAGCCCCACGCCTGAGGCGATGATGGTCAGAGATGCTCTTAAGATTGTCAAAGAAAAAGCACCTGGCTTAGTGGTGGATGGTGAGATTCAGGCTTCGATGGCGTTTAATGAAGAGGCAATCCGTGAAAGTTTCCCTCTGAGTGAATTAGTAGCAGGAGGTGTTAATACGCTTATCTTCCCCAATCTTTCTGCTGGAAATATCGCCTATAACCTGCTGATGGAAGTCGCTGGTTTTGATACTATCGGTCCGATTCTAATGGGACTGGATAAACCTGTACATATACTACAGTTAGGAAGTACTGTAAGACAAATCGTAAATATGGTAGCTATTGCCGTCGTAGATGCACAGGAAAGAGACCGGCGGTGATTATAATGTAATTAAAAAGGGCAACAAAATTTTCTTGTTGCCCTTTTTGTTCATTTGCAATAATTACCATATAACTGCTCTGTCCTTTTCTGTCCGCCACATCTTATCGCCCTCTTTGACGCCAAAGGCTTTATAAAATGGGGCAAAATTACTCAATGGGACATTAGCCCGGGCTTCCGACGGCGAATGTGGATCTGTCTTTAATTGTTGCATTGTAAATTCCGGAGTTGCTTTTCCACGCCAGATCTGTGCCCAACTTAGGAAGAAGCGTTGATCCGGAGTAAATCCATCAATCTTTTCATTACTCTGTCCTTCTTTTGTCTTCTTGAATGCCTGATAAGCAATAGCCAGACCGCCGAGATCGGCTATATTCTCACCAAGTGTTAATTCACCGTTGATATGCAAAGAGTCTAAAATCTTGAAATCATTGTATTGATTGACCAATACCTGTGTTTTCGCCTTGAAATCTTTCTGATCTTCTGGTGTCCACCAGTTTTTCAAATTACCGTCCGCTGCATATTGAGCACCCTGATCATCAAATCCGTGTGTCATCTCATGGCCAATAACTGCACCGATACCTCCATAATTAACTGCATCATCAGCACCAAAATCAAAAAATGGGAATTGCAAAATGGCTGCTGGAAATACTATCTCATTAAATGAAGGGTTGTAGTAAGCGTTGACAGTATTTGGTGTCATAAACCATTCCAGCTTATCTACGGGTTTACCTAATTTAGCTACATTGTAATTAAACTCAAACTCATTGGAGTTCAATACATTTTGAGCATAATTATCCGCAGAAATTTTTAATCCATTATAATCTTTCCACTTATCCGGATAACCTATTTTCCGAACAAAACCAGCCAGTTTAACTAAAGCTTTCTGTTTCGTGGCATCACCCATCCAGGTGAGTGCATTAATCCTTTCTTTGAATGCTGCCTGAAGGTTTCCCACCAGTTCTAACATTTTCTTTTTTGCTTCAGGCTTAAAGTATTTATCCACGTACAATTGGCCTAGTTGATCACCGATATTTCCATTGATGACCGAACTAACCCGCTGCCAACGAGGGCGCATTTCCTTCTGTCCATTGAGTGTTTGTCCAAAGAAAGCAAAACTGGCATTTTCGAACTTTGTACCGATATAATTAGACATATCACTGATGGTATGAAAAGTCAGATATTGCTTCCAGTCATCCAGTGGGACTGAGGCTAAAAGGGTAGAAAGTGTAACATAATAGGAAGGTGTCCCGACGATTACAGAATCCTGACCATTGATCTCCAGTGCAGCTAAAATGGATTTCCAGTCAAGATTAGGTGTTTTTTTACTTAAATCCTCAACTTTAAACTTATTATACATACGCTGCGGATCTCTCATTTCCTGTGGCCTGAGGGAAGCATTGGCCAATTTATCTTCTATAGCAAATATTTTCTCTGCGTGGTTCTTTGCTGATACTGAGTCCTGACCATCCAATTTCAGAATAGTCATAATATATTTTTTGTAGGCATCACGGATGGAGACCGAACGCGCATCTTTATCAGTATAATAGTCTTTATTTGGTAATCCTAATCCTGTCTGATATAACTGGACGGCTACTTTATTTACATTTTTATCATCCGGTGCGATATACAAACCTATGACACTACCCAATCCTTTCTTCATATTCGTGGTAATCAAAGACAATAACTGTTTCTGGTCTTTGATTCCATTTATAGCCTCCAATTCAGGTTTGATCGCTTTAATCCCAGCTTTATTGATCCGGGCCGTGTCCATACCACTGGCATAAAAATTTGCTACATTGGATTCAATAATATTTCCGGATTCCGGTTTGATTGTTTGCAATAATTTATAAACAGCACTATCAGTACGATCCCGGAGCTGGTCAAATGAGCCGTATCTGGCTTTATCACCGGGTATTTTGGTGTTTTTAAGCCAGGATCCATTGGCATATTCGAAGAAGTTATCCCCGGGAAGGACAGTGGTATCCATATTAGATTTGTCGATATACTTAAAGCCTGCACCCAGAGAAGAATCTTTCTCATTATTGCTTCGACATGCTGCAAGTCCAACTAAAGCAAATAGCAGACCAGTAGTTAATAGTGTAAAATTCATTTTAAAAAATTATTGTAATCAAACACAAACGAATCAATATGGTTTAAAAGTGCAATGGAAAATATGGTGATTCAAATAAATACAAGTGAAAAATGAGCTGTTTTATGCGGTGCTAAAATATTTATAAAAAAAATATGTGCATCTCAAAATATTAATTGGCAATTATGGAAAATAATTATTTTCAAAGCACATTAAATGATAGGGTCAACTATTCCTTAATTTTTTTCGTATATTTTGTCATTGCTTGTTCTATACCCAGGGTGCCGAAACAAAGTACCGCATCTGCCGCATGTTTTAAAATGTCTGATAATTGGGCTTTTTCGTCTTCGTTCCACTTCCCCAGTACATAATTTACCTGACGACCTCTGGAAAAGTTGCTGCCTACACCGATGCGCATACGTGCATAATCAATCGTCCCCAGGATTTCCTGGATATTTTTCAGTCCATTGTGCCCGCCATCACTTCCTTTCTTACGGATGCGGAATTCGCCAAACTGGATATTGATATCATCGGTGATAATGAGCAGATTTTCATTGGCTATTTTAAGTTTCTGACACCAATAACGAACCGCTTTTCCACTGAGATTCATAAAAGTGGACGGCTTAAGTAAGTGAAATGTTCTGCCTTTATGTTTGATGACAGTCAGATCTCCATAAGTGTCGTCTTTCCAGGGTGCAGTGTGTTCCTTCGCCAGATATTCGACGACTTCGAAGCCAATGTTGTGCC
>CAZGKN010000014.1:0-40495 GCA_964525915.1 uncultured Saprospiraceae bacterium
GACGAAAATCAGTGTAACTCTGCCTTCATGCTGCCTTCGGGCGCGATTGTAAACTCGATATTTTCTTTCAGTGTTGTCGCCAGAGAAAGTGCCATATAATCTACATGGACCGGAAATAGTTTGTGTTTGCGATCGACCATCACCGCTACTTCCACACGGCCGGGTAAGACCTGAAGCAATGGTTGAAATGCATAGAAAAGTGTGCGACCGGTATTTGCTACATCATCGACGATGATGATGTCCTGCCCTTTCAGTTCATTGATATCAAGCCCCGATATTTCCGGTTTGTTTTTTAATGGATTGCGGGGATTCAACCGGAGATTATATAGCTCGATCAGAGGTTTGGGATCTGGTAATTCATTAAATGCTGTGCAAAGCAATTCAGCAAAAGCCAGACCTTTATTATTTATGCCCAGTAAGTAGATTTTATGTTGTCCGAAGTGATTTTCTAAAATCTGATAGCTAATCCTGCGGATTTTCTCTTTGATCTGTAAATTATCCAGAATTTGCATGCTATGAATTTATCAGATGCTAAAGTAACTTTTTGTTCCTATATTGGCTGGTATTATAGCCATGAATGTTTGAATTATCATGTTTTGATTTTTTTTCAGAATTAATTTACATTCACTATCTTTGATTTGAAAATATAAATTACCCTATGCCAAAAGATATTCCATTGCATATCACCCATGATGCTTTTTTGAAAAGTATCTTAGCTAATCGGGATGCAGCTATAGATTTTATGCGAACCTTTTTACCTGCAGAGATAGTTAAACACCTCGATATTTCTTCATATTCCACTGATGAGACATCATTTATAAATAAAGAAATGAGTGCACGGTTTGCAGATGTGGTATTTGAGGTGCCTATTCAAAAATCAAAACAGAGTGCCAAAGTAGCAATTTTAATAGAGTTGAAATCATCAAAGGATGATAATAGTATTTTTCAACTTTTGGAGTATATTGCCTTAGCATATAGAAAACAAATAAAGCAAGGTAAGCAGCTACAGCTCGTCATACCAGTGATTTATTATCATGGTAAACAACGATGGCAACCACTAAAAATCAGAGACTTTTTTATAGATATTCCTGAAGACCTGAATGACTTTATTCCTTCTTTTGAACATATTTTTATCGACCTGAAAAGTAAATCATCTGCCGAGATATCCGCTATCGGTAGCATTCTTTTGAATACAGCAATACAGATTCAGATGTTGCGTTTGATAGATGAGTTAGATTTTTCTTTGTTGTTGACTGCCTTGTCAAAACTAGACCCTGAAAAATATGGAAACTATATACAGCCTATAATTGTTTATCTCATCAGGTATGTTAATCTCAGGCAAAAATTTAAAAGTATTATTTCATTGATACCTGAACCAGTAAAGACAGAAACTATGACCATTTATGATCAAATAATCGCAGAGGGCAAAGCAGAAGGCAAAGCAGAAGGCAAAGCAGAGGGCAAAGCAGAAGGCAAAGCAGAGGGCAAAGCAGAAGGCAAGGCAGAAGTTGTATTGAATGCTGCAGCCAATGGTATATCCATACAAACAATCGCTAAGATCACCGGACTTTCAACCAGGAAAATCAAAGAAATCATTGCTAATAAAAGATGATTACCTTACTTCAGGCATCATGCTGTCATTAGAATTTCTGTTTACCTACCAATAGTTAAATGATTGCAATCCTAACATAAAGCATATTAACGGCTGCCCATTATATTCTACCAGTAGTATCAAGAACAAAATTCCCAACTTTTTAACCCATTGATGTTTGATAGTTTTCGAAAAATTATCTAACATTGTAGGAATTACTATGGCGCGGATAATTTTTTTAATCTTACTCTTGGTTGCGGGTTGGTATGCCTACAAAGGCTATGTGCGCATTTACCACAATATTCTTTTGGGACGAGACGGATCAGATGAAGAAAAAAAACATGCGCACGGTCTGAGAAATATGCTTCTAGTAGCCTTTGGGCAAAAGAAAATGTTTGCCCGCCCGGTTCCTGCTATATTACATTTATTTATATATGTAGCATTTATTATTACCCAGTTTGATTTATTGGAACAGGTTATCGATGGATTATTCGGTACGCATAGGATTCTATCAGGGGTATTAGGAGGATTCTATTCATTTATGATCAGTTTTATCGAACTTTTATCGGTATTGGCTTTGGTAGGGACAGTCGTCTTCTTACTTCGGAGAAATATCCTGAGAGTTCCCAGAGTGGCAGGTAGAGGTGACCTACGGGGATGGCCATTTAAAGATGCAAACCTGATATTATTAGGTGAGATTCTGTTGATCACAGGAATATTCTGCATGAATGGTGCAGATCAAGCATTGGCCTCGAATTGGCCGGTTAAGTATCATTCACCGGGTAGTTTCCTGTTTACTTCGGCACTCGGCCCGATGTGGTTTGGTGGCCTGTCAGAAAATTTATTGCATTTTATCGGCAAGACAGGGTGGTGGCTGCATATCCTGGTCGTAATGAGTTTTTTAGTTTATTTACCTTATTCAAAACATCTGCATATACTACTGGCATTTCCAAATACTTTTTTCTCACCGGATAAGCCTCGGGGCGCTATGACCAATATGCCGGAGATAGAACATGAGGTAAAAAATATGTTGGGCATCTCAGCAGAAGGCGATTCTCCTGCAATGAGCGATGATCTGCAATTCGGCGCTCATGATGTATTCCAACTCAGCAGATATAATCTTCTGAATGCCTACACCTGTACTGAATGCGGGCGCTGTACCAGTGTGTGTCCGGCTAATATAACCGGCAAGAAGCTCTCACCACGCAAAATTATGATGGATGTTCGTGACAGGGCTGATGAAATAAGAAACAATCTCACAAGTGATAAAGCAAAGTTTACCGGAAATGTAAGTACAGGTAATCCTCTGGGCTATGATGATGGGAAAAATCTGTTTGATTATATCACAAAAGAAGAGATCAATGCCTGTACTACCTGCAATGCCTGTGTCGAGGCTTGCCCGGTATTGATCAATCCACTGGACATTATACTCCAGCTGCGCAGGTATGAGATACTGACTGAAAGTGCAGGTCCGCCGGATTGGACACCAATGTTTACTAATCTGGAAAATAACAGTAGCCCATGGCAAATGACTGAAGAAAGAGCCGCCTGGACTCAGGGATAATTTATACTAATACGATGAGTGACTTACATATACGTACAATGGCCGAAATGGCAGCCTCAGGTGAACAACCGGAAGTGCTTTTCTGGGTGGGCTGTGCCGGAAGTTTTGATGCACGTGCACAGCGGGTTTCCCGGGCCTTTGCAGAGATACTGACAAAACTGGAGATTTCCTTCGCTATTTTGGGAAATGAGGAGATGTGTACCGGTGATCCGGCACGCAGAGCAGGTAATGAATTTATCTTTCAGATGCTGGCAAATCAGAATATACAGACACTAAATAATTATCAGATAACGAAAATCGTAACTACCTGTCCGCATTGCTTCAATATCATTAAGAATGAATATCCGGCACTAGGCGGTAAATATGAGGTAACACATCACACTACTTTCCTGAATGATCTGATTCATTCCGGTAAACTAAAAGTCGAAGGTGGTAGCTTTCATGGCAAGAAAGTCACTTATCATGATTCCTGCTATATAGGTAGGATCAATGGCGTGTATGAAGCTCCCCGTGAATTAATTGCTAATCTGGATGCTGATCTGGTAGAGATGAAGCGATGTGGCAAGACCGGATTATGCTGTGGAGCCGGTGGCGCACAAATGTTTAAGGAAGATGAACCCGGCGATAAACGCATCAATCATGAGCGGGCGGAGGAAGCACTGGCAACCGGTGCTGAGATCGTAGTATTGAATTGTCCGTTTTGTAATACCATGATTTCTGATGGACTCAAAGAAAAAGATGAACAACAGAATATGATCGTGATGGATATAGCTGAGATGATCAATCAAAGTATTCAGGAAGGCTAATTTTTTAATATTTAAAGTTTCACTGATTGTATTTTTCACTTTAATTGACGGTTTACCCTTAGAAAACTCATAACTGTGATTCTATTTGCCTATGTTGATTAGGGTGAGCATTAGTTTATTGAACTATATCCCGTCAAATAAATACCTTTGTACAAATTCAGGTTTGAATACCGGAAGTATCCAATATTTTTAATTTTAATTAAAAGATGGTGACTTATGAGACCGATTTTCATTTGGAAGAATCATTATAGAATTGTTGCATGGTTTATACTGGCATTCGTGTCTGCTGGATTATTTTCCTGTGTAGAGGATAAGGAGGATTCCACCGGGTTGGTTACGGTGCGTATCATCGAAGATCCGGATATGATTTCGCCATTTTTTAGTAAAACACACATCTCAAATCAAATTTGCAGCAAAATATTCTTGCCCTTAGCTGATTTTGACCCGCAGACACTGGAGTTGAAACCGGTATTGATCAAAGAGATTCCGGAAAAACAAATCGTGGACAGTTTGGAAAAATACCGGATTCGATTGATCCCCGGTATTACCTGGGCTGATGGCACTCCTATGACGGTAGCCGATATAATAACTACCGTTAAAATGCTGCTAAATCCATTTTCAGAAGCAGCTTCTATTCGATCTACACTTGAAAACATTGTGAAGATAGAGCCGGATACAAAAGACCCACTTCAATTTGATGTATATTTTTCAGGTAAATATCACATAGATCTGGAAGCATTTCTCAATCTGCCAATTGTTCCTGCGAAAGTATTTGACAGTAAGTCTGTACATGGCAAGACACCATTTGTGGATTGGGTAAGCCATCCGGATAGTTTGGCATCATCGCCGGATTCGAGCGTTTATCGCATGGCTGCAGAAGAGTTTAAGGCTACATTTATTTCTTATAAAAAATTGAATGGAAATGGACCTTATCAGGTGAAGGATTGGAGTCAGGGTCAGTCAATTACCTTAGAAAAAGTTAAAAAATGGTGGGGAAGAAAATTGGACAATCCTTTTTTAGAAGCATATCCACAGACGATCAAATATGTAATATTACCAGACGAAAGATCGGCAATCAGTGCCTTACAAAACGGTCAGATTGATATACTGCCGGATATTTCGGCTTCGAAAATTGCGGAGATCAGTAAACTTCCATTTATCAGAGATAGTTTTACAATTGGTTGCCCGGCATTGTTGCAATATTTCTACATAGCACTCAATAATTCCAGTAAGATACTTAGTGACATTTATGTTCGAAAGGCATTGGCACATCTGGTGGATAAGCCTGGAATCATTGATGCTTTGATGCAGGGAAAAGCGAGCCGGATTGATGGCCCGATCCTACCTGTGAAGCCATATTTTGATAAAAAAATTCCGGCTATAAAATTTGATCCTGCAGAAAGCAATCGCCTGCTGGATTCAAGTGGCTGGGTATTATCACCCGGAGCGAAGGTCAGGACGAAAGTGATCGATGGTTCAGTACGTAAACTAAAATTAGATTATTATACTACCGGCACACCACTCGGCAGAGACTTAGCCACACTGATACGCAATGAAGCACTGAAAGCCGGGATTGATATTAATATAGTCACATTGGAGTTCAGTGAGATTTTGAAAAAAGTAAAAACCGGCGACTACGATATGGCCAATATGGTCTCACGACAGTTTCCCGGTCTTGATGACCCTTACCTGTCCTGGCACTCAGAGAATGCATTTGGCAAAGGGACCAATGTATCCAATGTCACTGATCCAATAGTAGATTCGCTGGTCGTAGAAATTCGTCAGGCTCCCGGATCAAAAGAACGCAATGCGGATTATGTCGCATTCCAACAGCGGATTCATGAGCTGCAACCTGTGATATTCCTGTTCGCTCCACAAAATTGTATAATTGTCCGAAGTACACTGGATCCGACTTTCTCAGTTAAACGACCGGGATATTTTGAAAATGAGATGAAATGAAAGCCTTAGCCGGAGTGATACTTGCCATCCTGCGCATAGTTGTGCAATCCGGTTTGATCGTTTTATTTACTTATTTTTTAATTAATTCCCTGGCTCCGCCGGTTAATTCTCAGGAAGAATATTTCGCTGAAGATGTATTGCATCGACACTTGCCTGCTTTTTATTTTTCAGTACTCCCTGGATGGTATTCGCCTACATTAGCTTTACTGCCTGCTTCCCCTGTCAAATCACAGGGCATTAGTCTGATGCGTCAGGGATGGACACTGGAAGAGTGGCAGGGTCTGCAAAGATGTCTTTCATCACTATCACATAAATACAGTAAAAATGCAACAGTAGCAAGTATGCGCTATGAAAATGAAATTTCCCGATTGCAGCAGGATTATAGGGAAATAAGTTCAGTGATTTCAGATTCTTCTTCTCTCCTGTATCGCGATACATTAAATTCCCTAATATTTAGTAAGAAATCAAGGGCATTTTTTAGTTTTCTACCGGTGATTCATTTTTGGGGAAAAAATAACAGTGCACATAAAGCCATTACAGCCATTTTCAGTGTAGAAAATGAACAGAAAAATACCATTTTATTCTCAGCATTGAAATGGTCTGTGGTTTTAGCCGCTTATACCTTGTTTTTTTCGATATTAATTGGTACGTTTTTTGCGTATGTTCTGATGCGAAGACAAGTAAGCATGCCAAATAAGCGGATGGTACAACTGGGCAAGGCACTCGCTGATTTTATTTACCTCATTCCGGTATTTGGTCTGGCTACATTGGCTATTCCGGTTTTTACCACAGATTGGGTAAGTCCGTATTTGCATTGGTTCCCGGGTGTAGGTTCTTATCTGGTCAATTCGCCCCACGCTTTTCATATTGATTATTTCTTCTTGCCTGCGCTGATTATGTCGCTGCCCATCAGTGCTTCGCTCTGTCTCAGATGGTTGGCGGGTTTTGATGATGAATTATCAAGACAATATGTTTTAGTATTAAAGTCTAAAGGTTTGTCTGAACACAGGATCATAATCCGACATATATTGCGAAATCTGGCAATTCCCATCCTGGTATTTCTGACGATGATAACGCCTGCACTCATCTCAGGTGCATTGATCATCGAAAATATTTTTGCCATTCCGGGACTCGGTCGGCTTACACTTCAATCTATTAAACGGCAGGATGAACCCATGCTCCTGATGATCACCGGGATAGTGGCAGTACTCAGCCTTGTCGGGATTTATATGGCAAATAAATTGATTCCCGTACTTAATCCACGAACTAAAGTATCTGTCGATAATTCAGGAAAAAATGGCTAAGACTATCGGATCGGTTACAGAGAAAGGCCATAGAAGGGGCATGAAATACATCCTCATTCTGTGTTGTTTCTACCTGGGTCTGAAAATATGCGTAAATCCTGAACCATTGATCTCAATTGATTCTGCAGGCATTCATCTGGGTTTATTTAATTTTAATTATTCAGTTGGTCAAAGTGATCATGAAGCAAACTGGTCGCTTTTGCCTTTAGAGCGTATCGATCCCTATCAGACTTCATTGACCGGTGGGCATCCCTTGTCCTGGGGGCAGAGAGACAAGGAGTCCGGCATAATGCACCTGATGGGTACTGATCATCTGGGTAGGGATTTGTTTGCTGGATGGCTTAGTGGGTTTGAAGTAGCATTGTTGATAGGAATATTGACAGCAATGGCCAGCGGTCTGCTTTCTACATTACTTGCTTGTCTGGGTGCTTATGCACAGCGTTTCCGGATCAGGGTAAACCGAAGTCTCTTTTTCCTTTTTGTGCTATTGGGGCTGATAGATCTGATGATGCTCTTTTGGTGGATAAGCGGGATTTATCCGGCAATTTATTTTATTGTTGGTTTTATTCTATTTGTATTTGCACTATTCTTTTTAGTGAATGCAGGAAATACGCGTAAACATTCATTCTCATTAGGCCTGGAAAAGTGGAACGGAACTTTATTTGGCTTTATTCAGCCGATTCCGGATATTATATTATTGGCAATTTTATCTATCGGTTTGCAGGGTACAGGGATCTGGGGGATAATCATAATTTTGACACTGTTTCGTGTACCGGGTAACGCATGGTATTTACAGGGTGCCGGGGCTCCGGTGATGTCGCAGGAATTTATCACTCAGGCACGGGTAATGGGCATACAGCCCTGGCGTCTGATACGTTATCATCTGTTACCCGGTATCATGCCACATGTACGGTTGTTAATGGCACTGACAGCAGGTCGGGCAGTAATCGCAGAGAGTACTTTGTCATTCCTGGGGATCGGACCCACAAGTGAACTGATGACCTGGGGCCATCTGATTCAGATGGGATTGACAGACTATAGGTATATAGGTGTGGCTTTAATGTCTTTGGTAGGATTAATAGCTATTCAATGGATTTTTAAACGCGCAATAAAAGAGAAAGATTAAAGCCAATATCAAAGAACCACTTCAATATTTATGGATTATAACTTCAAAATTTATACATTTTTTTAATTAAATAGTTATTCCTTATTTTTAAAATTTAAGGGAATACAGATCTATTTACGTTCCCTCATCCCGGTTTTTCCCTTACCTTTGCACTTCAATACGAGTTATGGATAGACAATTAATCGATAGATTTATAAAGGAGGCACTGTATGAGGATACACATGGTATAGACCATACCAGCAGGGCCTGTATCCCGGCTGATGACACCAGCAAAGCACATCTGTTAGTAAAAGATTACGGCATCATAGCAGGGATAGATCTGGCCCGGCTGATCATGCAGGAGGTGGACCCGAATGCTACATTTACCATGCATAAGAAGGATGGAGATGACATCACTTATGGAGATATAGTGTTTGACGTGCAGGCCAATACCAGAGCTCTCCTGATGGCAGAGCGGCTGATACTGAATATCATGCAGCGCATGAGTGGGATTGCTTCACTGAGTTATCGCTTTGCTAATGAGGTCGCAGATCTTCCGGTTAAGTTGTTGGATACACGTAAGACTACACCTTTGTTACGATATTTCGAGAAGTGGGCAGTTCGTATCGGTGGCTGTTACAACTATCGCGATGGCCTTTATGATTGGATCATGATCAAGGATAATCACATCGATGCTTCCGGTAGTATCACTGAAGCATTGCATCGTACTCAAGCTTATCTGAAAGAGAATAATCTGGATCTGGGCATCACACTGGAAGTACGTAATCTGAATGAAGTGAATGAAGCACTGAAAGCAGGCGGCTTCACTCGTATCATGCTGGATAATTTTGAAATACCATTACTGGAAGAGGCAGTGCGACTTGTAGGCGGTCAGTTTGAAACCGAAGCGAGCGGAGGTGTAAAACTGAATACAGTGCGCCGGATTGCACTAACCGGGGTAGATTATATTTCTATCGGATCACTGACACATTCGGCGATAGCACTCGATCTGAGCCTGAAAATCGAAAAAGGTTCCTGAGTTACGCCGCTTTTCTGAGTTATTAAACGTAATTTTGATTTATGTGTAGGGTAACTCATCGGATGGTTATTTTGTTTTTTCTTCTGCTATTCAGCATGGGTTTAAATGCCCAGGAGCATTGTGCCACGGATGAGTTGAGAGCATATTATAAACTTCATATTCCGGGATATTCAGTGAGAATAAGAAAGGTTGATTCTTTTCTTGCAGAAACAAACCGTGAACCAGCCCTGGAGCGTCGAACGACTATTTATCTCCCGATTGTGGTACATGTGGTGTATAATGAAGCTTCTGAAAATATATCCGATGATCAGATAATATCGCAAATAGAAGCACTGAATCAGGATTTTGCAGCGCAGCGAGTCGATCCGTCTATCCCATTAGAGTTTAAAGACAGGGTAGGAGAATCACATATCCGCTTTTGTCTGGCCACACTCGATCCTGAGGGAAAGGCTACTTCGGGGATTACCCGCACCTATACCAATATCAGTGATATTGGACTAAGGAAAGATAATTCAGGTCGCAAACTGGTGCACTATACGCGCTTGGGTGGTGAGGATGCCTGGGATACCGGGAAATATATCAATATCTGGGTTTGTAAGATGATCAGTGTACTCGGCTACGCCTCCAGGCCCGGTGAGGCACCTAATCCTGCGGAGGATGGGATCGTAGTAGATAGCAGACATTTTGGTACACAGGGAACAGTAGTTCAGCCGAATACAGATGGGCGAACGGCCGTACACGAGATGGGTCATTATCTGGGGCTTTATCATATCTGGGGGACAGATTCACAGGGATGTGGTGATGATCAGATAGAAGATACACCACCACAACAGGGACCACACTACGGATGTCCACAGTATCCGGTATTTTCCTGCGATAATAACAACATGACCATGAATTTTATGGATTATACCGATGACCGGTGTATGTACATGTTTACGAAAGGTCAGGTCGATTATATGTTTAATGCACTGAAAAATATGCGCCTTTCACTGCTTGAGAATGCAGGGTCCTATTGCGGAGATGCATTTAAAGAGCCATTGTCAAAGCGAATGACTGTATTCCCTACAATTACCCGGAATCATATCTGGATTAGTCAGAAGGAACCGGGGAATGGTCTGATTAAAGCAAGGGTATTCAATATCGCAAATCGAATAGTCGGAGAGTATTCATTGATTTCAGATGAAGTGATGGAGCTTCCATTAGGGAAAAATATTCCGCCGGGAATTTATTTTTTACAATTGAAAACTTCCAGTGACCAGGTTACGTTTAGATTTATAATTCAATAAATTATAATACACAGTATGAAGAGAATAATTGTTTGTCTGATATGCTTTATTGGTTTGACACTAATGTCATGTAACAGCTCAAAAAAAATGGCTGATTCTTCTAAAAATCAGGAAAATCCAATGGAAATCAGCGGAACCTATAAGTTTTTTACGATGAGCCAGGGCGCTTGTTTCGGCCGTTGTCCGGTCTATTCACTGACCTTGTATTCAGACAGTACATTACAACTGGAAGGCAAACAATTTATGAATTATATCGGATTTTTTAAGCGTAAACTCGATAATGATCAATATTCAACTCTGATCACCAAATATAAGAATCTGAATATTGATAGTCTCAAAACTGAATATGATGCAGGTATCGCCGATTATCCTTCTCAGTTTATCTATTTCTTCTCACCGGATGGCAGAGTAATGAAGAAAGTCCGTAATTCTGGTAATGCACCGCAAAAGCTGGATGAACTGATATCTACACTGCGTCCATACATCAATGAAATGGGCTGGGAGAAGGATATGAGTTATGATTCGACAAATCAAAATCAGCTCATCCTAACACTCAAGGACAAAGGCGATCTGAACCGGATATTGGAATCCTACAAGCGATATGATCTGTCAGTGTCCCGGATAATTTCTAAAGATAATCAGATCTACCTGGTTACATTTGACGACAGTAAGATTAAGCCCAGTCAAATGATTGGCGTATTGAAATCGGATGAAAATGTCATGTATGCTGAGCGCAATCCGAAACTCGATAGTAATCGATAAATTTTAGTGATTTTTTCTTTCTAAAAGAATAGAGTAAGGATCTTTAATTTTTATTGGAGCCGGAATACTTTTCCTGCATCTTTTTGGTCGTATTTGTGATATTCTCACAGGGCAGATTATGTCGGATCGCGTATTCTTCAAATTGATTTTCACGTTCCAGTACATAAATATTTTGTCCAAAAAAGCCTTTTTGTTGCAAAGTAATTTTTACGATCCGCACAATGTACTTATCGCGGAAATAAATGCTCTTGATCAGTGGTAAAGGAATACGTACCGTTTTCAGATAATCGGTTACAAATAAATTTTCATCATCGGCATCTATACGGCGCAATTTTTTTGAAATTAAAAAATAAAAAATAATACCGATAATCAATAAAAACAGGTAAATATACTTCGTGAATCCGATGGGCTCTACTTCATCACTAAACAAGGGAATGATAAAAAATCCGATGACAGCAGCTCCGAAAAGCACCATCCAAAAAACCGGTAAAAAAATTACATAAAAAAGTGTCAGGTTACTGCTATATCTCTTGCTCTTCATTCTTTTCAGCGATTAATTTTTCTCTGCCCAATAATTCTGCTTCTTCCTGATCTTCTATCTTTTTCTTCCTCTTTTGTTCACGTCTGGAGACCCAGATACTTGCTTCATACAAGAGATATAAAGGTGTTGCCAAAATCATTTGTGAAACAACATCCGGTGAAGGTGTCAATATTCCGGCTAAAATGACGATGATTACAATCGCATATCGTCTTGCTTTGATTAATAATTTCGGAGAAAGGATTCCTACCCGTGTAAGAAAAAATGAAATGATGGGCATTTCAAATACTAAACCGATAGGTAATGTAAACATGATCAGATAGTTGATGTATGAGCCCAGCGTAGGCGTGGATTCAGCGCCCGGTAAATTATACCCGGCTAAAAAGGCCATAGCGAAAGGCGCGATCATATAATACCCAAATAGTACACCGGCTATGAATAATAGTGAACAAACTAAAACTATTCCCCGGGCCGCTTTTTGCTCTTTTGGATATAATCCCGGTTTGATAAATCGCCAGAACTCCCAGAAAACATAAGGAAAAGCCACTATCAACCCCAACACAAATGAAACAGTGATATGTGTAGTGAATTTTTCTGCTAAATCTCTGGTGATGACGATAAACGGTGTCGGTTTGATACACAACCAGTCTGCCAGACTACACATAAAGCGATACGTCCAGAAATCATCATACCTTGGGGCAAAAATGATCCGCCTGAATACAAATTCTTTATTGAGAAAAATATATGTTCCTAATACGATGACCGCAATCAATGAACGGATAATATGCCAGCGCAATGCCTCGAGATGATCAAAGAAACCCATTTCTTTTTCATCTCTGCCATCTTTACCTGTTATCACTCTCCGTCGCAATGCCATATTCTATCTGTTGCCGCGCAAATTTAGTTAATTATTAGAATGCTTCTCTGCTTAATTTAGGAATTCGAGTATAACGTTTATTCGTGTCAGTCCGATATGGTACAACAAATATTTTTATGTAGTTTCTCATGAATTGAACACAATGTGTGGTTTATTGCTTTAATAGAAAACTTATCGGCTATGTCTGAAATTTTGGTAAATAAAATAGAACAAAGCGGTTTGATTACCATCGATTTGCAAAAGTTCGCTCCAGCAGTCAGTTTTATTGAGTTTGATTTGAAATCCTTTCTGTTTATGGAATTGATTTTGAAAGAGAAAGATTTCAGACAGGCGTTGTCTGCACTGGATATATCCGCATTTGAAGGTAAGACAGTCTTGCTCTATTGCTCTGCGGATGTGATTATTCCCACCTGGGCATACATGTTGGTTTGTGCGAAATTAAACGGTATCGCAAGTAAAGTTTTGGCGATGAGCCCGGCAGATTATCAATCACTTCAATGGACAGATGCTGTTGATCACATTGATCTGAAGCAATTTGAGGGTAAGAAAGTGATACTGAAAGGTTGTAGTGATATTGAAATTCCGGCTGTGGCTTATGCTAAATTATCGTGGCGGCTTATCCCTATAGTGCAGTCATTGATGTATGGTGAACCCTGTAGTACGGTGCCTGTTTATAAAAAACGATAAAGAATCGTAATTTGTGTTATTGAATTAATCTGTAAGTATTTACATAAATGTCTGAATATAGGAAATTGTGGGAGCCGGCGGCGGGACAAAGAAAGGATAGTTATCTGTCACTGTATGCGATATTGCTTAAGAATATTACGGGGATTGAATTTAATGATTATGAGTCTTTGTGGCAGTGGACTGTAACGCATCCGGAACAGTTTTGGGATAGTTTGTTTGATTTTTTTCCGATCCAATATTCCGGCGAACGAAGTCCTGTTCTCACAGGTGACGCTATGCCGGGGTATCGATGGTTTGAAAATGTGCGCATAAATTTTGCGGAAAACCTTTGTTATGGCCATAATCCAGAGCAAACTGCACTGATATCAATTCCTGAATCAGAAAGAAATTCAAAAATGAGTTGGAAAGCTTTACTGGAGAAGGCTTCTGCTATTCAACAGATTTTACATGGTTTGGGGCTTAAAAAAGGGGATCGGGTCTGTGGTATCCTGACAAATAGCGGTGATACCTCTGCGGCTTTGTTGGCGGTGACTGCGTCAGGAATGATTTGGACCTGTTGTTCACCTGATTTTGGTGTGGAAAGTATTATTGATCGGTTTGATCAGGTACAACCCAAAGTAATGTTGGCCGTCAGTGAATATGCATACAATGGCAAGCATTATCTGATCATGGATAAAGCGACACAGGTAGCAAAATCGATAGATAGCATCGGGCAAATTCTCCAGTTAGATAATCTGGGTTTGATAAATGTGAGAGACGGTCAGAAATCACAGTTTGAAAATAATACAGCTAAACCTCTGGATTTTGTTCGTGTCAATTTTAATGATCCACTCTGGGTATTATATTCCAGCGGTACTACCGGTCGCCCGAAAGCTTTAGTCCACTCACATGGCGGTATTTTGCTGGAACTGTACAAGTACCATGCTTTTCATAATGATACGCATCCGCTGGAGGTTTATTTTTGGTATTCTACTACAGGCTGGATGATGTGGAATTTCCTGCATGGCGCCTGGTTGTTTGATGCTACAGTCATATTGTATGATGGTAGTCCGGGATACGCTCAGATAGATAAATTGTGGCAATTAGCTGCGCAATATAAAATCAATCATTTTGGCACCAGTGCACCTTATATTTTGGCTAATTACAAAGCGGGTATTCATATATCAGAAAAATATGACCTGAGTTCGCTCCGCTCTATCGGATCTACCGGATCACCATTGCCCTCAGAAGGATTTGACTATGTCTATGAACAAATAAAGCCGGATGTATGGCTGCATTCTATGAGCGGTGGAACAGATGTTTGTACTGCTTTTGTAGGAGGTTGTCTGTGGAAACCGGTGTATGAAGGTGTCATACAATGTAGGGGACTTGGTGTCCCACTTTATGCCTGGGATGAAAATGGCAAAGCTGTAGTAGAAGAAGAGGGAGAGATGGTGCTAACCGGACCTGTACCTTCCATGCCCATTTATTTTTGGAATGATTCCGGGAATAAACGCTATCTGGAGAGTTATTTTGAGATGTACCCGGGTGTCTGGCGCCATGGAGACTGGATAAAGATCACCCAGGATGGTGGGGTGATCATTTATGGGCGCTCTGACGCAACGCTGAATCGTCAGGGTATACGGATAGGTACCAGTGAAATCTACCGCTGTATCCTGGATATGGAAGAAATCAAAGACAGCCTGATCGTCAACCTCGAACAACACGATGGTTCACATTACATGCCACTTTTTGTACAATTGGAAGATGATGTAAAGTTGGATGATGCATTAAAAAAGAAAATCAAGAATAAAATCAGAACTGAATGTTCACCCCGACATGTTCCTGATGCTATCTTTGCTATCGGCGATATTCCTTATACATTAAGTGGTAAAAAGATGGAGGCACCGATTAAAAAAATCCTTATGGGGCATGAGGTAGATAAGAGCCTGAATCGCGATACGATGCGTAATCCGGAGAGTATTGATTATTTCATTCAATTTAAAAATGAACACTTATGAACAAGTTTTTAATTTTTCTGTGCTTTCTGTCATTCTCCTGTAAAAATGCTCTGGAAAGTAAGCAAGATGTTAGTTCTGCCTGGGTCATGCCGGATAGCCTGGTCAATAAAACGGGTGTGTTTTTAAATACAGGCAGTATAGATATGGGAGCTATAGACTGGGGTGTACCTGTAAAGACGGCAGCGGTGCTGATCAATCATTCTACAGCACCTATTTCTAAGATAGAAGTGAGTACAACCTGTGGCTGCATAACTGCACAAATGTCAAAGACTACACTCGCAGCCGGTGACACAGCATATATAACGATCACCTATGATGCAAAAATCCCAGGTTTGTTTAGTAAAGATGTGTATGTTAACTATCCGGGTCAGTTGGATGTACTCCTGGTAGAAGTTAAAGGACACGTTAAAAGGGATTGATAAAAGAGTGCGGGCGGAGGGACTCGAACCCCCATGCCTCGCGGCGCCAGATCCTAAGTCTGGTACGTCTACCAATTTCGCCACGCCCGCAATGGGACGCAAAGCTACACTATTTTGTCAATTTTCATTTATTTTAGCATAAAAATTAGTGAATGGCAACCCTTCTACCGGTTTTAGGAAAATCACCAATATTTGGAAATAATTGTTTTATAGCGCCAAATGCCACTATTGTAGGTGATGTAATCACAGGTGATAATTGCAGTTTTTGGTTCAATGCAGTCGTCCGGGGTGATGTCCATTTTATCCGTATGGGCGACAAGGTGAATGTGCAGGATGGAGCGATATTACACTGCACGTACCAACAAGCGCCACTAACTATTGGCAGCAATGTTTCCATAGGTCACAGAGCCATCGTCCATGGCTGTACTATTCATGATAATGTGCTGATAGGTATGGGCGCCATCGTGATGGATAATGCGGTAGTACATTCAAACTGTCTGATCGCAGCAGGAGCGATCGTCCTGGAAAATACAATTTGTGAAAGTGGTAAGATCTATGCAGGTATCCCCGCACGTGCAGTGAAAGACCTGGAGCCACAGGTGTTCGAACATAATATCCGTCGCATCGCCGATAATTACGTGATGTATAGCAGTTGGTTTGAAGGGGAGCAGGTGTAGGTGATGGAGTGTTGAGTCGCTTTAGGCTTTAGGGTTTAGCTCGCTTCGCTTTAGCTATTGGTATGGTATGATGGAGTGAAGGGGTGATGCAGTGATGAGGATAATTTGCAGATTTGAAGATTCGTGTATTTGCTGAATGGCAGATTCGCGGATTCGCAAATTTGCCGATTTGCAAATTTGCGAATTAGCCTATTTGCAGATTTGCTCGCCCTAATCAATCATTATTCAGATATTCCTTCAACTGGATAGCTTGTTTTGCCTTGATTCTGCCACTGAGTACCAGGCGAAGTTCACGTCTTCGCTCTGCCCCTTCATACAAAAATATTTCTTCCTGACTGAGTGGAATTAACGGTGGGACAGGTATTGGTTGGAGTGTCTCACTGTCCAATGCGACAAATGTAAAATAAGCATGATTGGACCTCTTGTTGCTGTGCCCTTTGATGTCAGCAATATAAACCTGTACGTATATCTCTACGGAAGTCTTGAATGCTCTCGTGACTACTGCCTCAAGCGTGACCACAGCACCTAAGGGGATAGGCAAGGTAAAACTAACATTATCCACACTCGCTGTGACGACATGCGCTTCACAGTGTCTGCCAGCCGTAATACTGGCTGCAATATCCATCCAGCGCATGAGATTTCCACCCATCAGATTACTCAATGGATTCGTGTCATTCGGCATCACGATCTCTGTCATTGTGGTTTTTGATTCACTGACTTTTTTCTCTCTGATATTATTTGACATACTATATTCTGTTTATTATCTAATAACTAAAATTAAATATTGTAAATATTTGATATTTAGCTAATGCACCAAATTAAATTTTAGAATTTATTTATTAATTCAACAGCAAAGATACGATTATTGCTTTTATTAATATCTTTCGCACTGAAACAATACAGTTAATTGTGATCAGGAATCTCATTTTCGATCTGGGTAATGTCCTTCTGCCGATTAATCCTCAGGCTACCCAACAAAAACTTACGGATCTTATGGATTATCCGTTTGCCAATGTCCTTACCGACCCGGATGAGATGATGAAAAAATTCGAAATGGGTCAGTTCAACTATCCGGTATTTTTTAATTATTTGTCCCGAATCTCAAGGAAGATCGTGTACGCTAATGATCTGATTCCTGCATGGAATGCTATGCTGGAACCGATTCCAGCACATATCTGGCAGTTTATGGAGCAGATTTCCGCAGAATATGACTGCTATCTGTTGAGTAATACCAATGAAACACATTTGGCCTGGTTTGAGGATTATTTGAAGCGAAGTGGTAAGTTGCAATACTGGAAGGAGCAGCTATTCCGGAAGACCTATTATTCGCATGAAGTCAGACTGCGAAAACCGGATCCGGCTATTTTTTATTATGTATTAAATGATTCGGGAATTAATGCTTCAGAGTCGCTGTATATAGATGATCTGGAAGACAATGTCGCTGGTGCCCGAGTAGCCGGTCTTCACGCTGCGAGATATGATATTACTTCGATGGAATTGGCACAATTTGTAAGGATGCAAATTGGAAATATTAGTTAATATATTAATAACAGCCATATACTTACAACTTTGTTGAAAGTTTTGCGTTTGTTGATAAACAAACTCAAATTTATGAGAAATTTACTGCTATTGACGGTTGCGTTATTTTCGTTGAGCGCTTGTAATAGTTCTAAAAAGGCAACAAATACAGAACCCGGTGCCTTTTTTACCGGTACAGAATGGAAACTCATTAAGGTCCGTGACAAGATGGATGTAGTGAAAGCAAATGCACGTACACTTTATGTCGAAATACCGGATAAAAAAGGAAACGGTACATTCAGAGGTCAGGCGGGTTGCAATAATTTCAATGGTACTTATACCAGCGATAAAGAGAAGAATACCATCCATTTTAATGATGCCGCAGCTACTAAAATGGCTTGTCCGGATCTGGAAGGCGAAGATGAGTATTTTAAATTACTGCACATGGTCAATTCATATACATTGGCAAACAAAGTGCTCAAACTGTATAATGGCGGTGATGTACTACTTACTTTTCACGTCAAGTAATTTGTAATAATTAATCTTAAGTAACAATAATCCAAATCTAAAATAACAACTCATCAAGACAATGCAAAAACTGACCTATTTTTTATTAATTCTGGCTTCTGTAGCTTTTGTTCAATGTAAATCAACTAAGAAAAGTGCGCAGACGCCTACTACAAAGGAATCAGATATCGCCGGCTTCAAGAAGATTGGCGTGGTAGATAATTCCAAGGAAACAGAGGTGCTGCCGGGTGACCTGCAGGCGATACAGGAATATGTAGATCGGGAAAAAAAGTATCCCGTAGGTACAGATATGAAATCGGCCGGAAACATCAATTACTATGTTAAAGGTAAAGTTGGTAATCTAATCATGGTTAGTAATGAATCCCGGAGCAGAGACTTGAAAAGCCGTACAGATTTCTTCTATCGTGATGGTGCACTGGTGTATATCGAAGAGAATTCCAATAATTTTATCGATCAGAAGATGGTGATAAAAAAATACTTTATCGAGAATAATCAGGTGAAGCAGGGCCTGATCCGGCAGATAGATACAAAGAATCTGACACTGGGTAATCCATCTACAGATCCATTTGTAGATTACCCTGAAGCTGCATCACAGTTATCCAGACTGATGCAGGAACTGGATAAGACAAAGCAAGATTATGAGAATACAGCCCCTTATCGTGGTGTGCTGTCAAAGAAAGGTGATCAGTTTTTACTGGTTACTTGCCTGAATTCTACCATAGTTACTATCGATGATAAGAAAGGAACTGTTGGGAAGTTGTGGTTTACCAAGAGCCCGGCCGAAGGACAGACACTGTTTGTCTCACTGGATGGCGTTTACAATCCGGGCAATAAGACTTTGATTCCATCAGCATATACCATTGCTGAGCCTGATGATGTCAATCATGGCTGTCTGAAATAACACAAAATCGATTTGAAATATTAAAGAGCCAGTCTCAGCAGAGATTGGCTTTTTAATTTTTACATTTGTCGAAATATTGGCTATGATTTTTCCGGAGCTTTATAAGGAATATGAGAAATATCTGAATGACGAACTCCGATCGTATGAACAGGATTCACTGTTGCAGCCGATTGCTTATATCATGCATCTACCGGCAAAAAGAATCAGAGCCGTTTTAGTATTGCTGGGGTATAACCTGGTGAAACCGGACATACAATCTGCACTGCCCATAGCGCATGCGTATGAACTCTTTCACAATTTCACCCTGATGCACGATGATATCATGGATGAAGCTGCGACACGAAGAGGACAGCCGAGTACACACAGCAAGTTTGGTCTAAATAGTGCAATTCTCTCTGGTGATGCACTCATGGTCATCGCTTTTCAATATCTACAGCAAAATTTAGATCCAGCAATGAGCCCTAAGATCTGGAAGCATTTTAATTCATTGGCACTTGAAGTTTGCCAGGGCCAACAAATGGACCTTGACTTTGAGGCAAAAGCGCGGGTTTCAAAGGAAGAATATATCGAAATGATCCGGCTTAAAACTGCTGTATTTCTCGGTCATGCTCTCAGAGCAGGAGTTATAAAGGCCGGAGGTGCGGATTCACTGGCAGATTCACTATATCAATATGGAGAATCGCTGGGAATTGCTTTTCAGATACAGGACGATTATCTTGATTTGTATGGCAATGCTACTGAAACCGGAAAACAAAAAGGGGGCGATATCCTGCGAAAGAAGAAAAGTTATCCTGTCTCGGCCTTTTTTGCAAAAGCATCTAACCAACATATAGCAGATTTTAGTAATATATATACCAGCTATACAACAGATGAAGCAATAGTAGAGGCTGCCATCAATTTATTTTCTTATTATGACATAGCCGGGGAGACCAAATCTGAAGTTGCACGCCTTTATTCATTAGCAACTGCCTCATTGGATGCCTGTGATCTGTCTCCAGATAAGAAAGATAGATTAGATGTCCTCAAATCCTGGCTTCAGGGACGAAACAAATAGGATTTGCATTTATTTCTGAAAACTTACAAATAGTATCAAAAATATTTTAAATCCTTATATTATTCATTATCAATGTATTATAACTTTTTAAATTCTTTCATTCAGTTAAATAAATGTTAAGTATTTGTCTGTTATAAAAATATATGTACTTTTGAAATGCATTAAAGCAATAACATTACATTTAATAATCAAATTCTTATTCTGCCTATAGCATAAAATTTACTTAGAACAATCATTTTATTACAAACTGAATTAAAAAGTAAATTTATGCAATTGATTAAGTGTAGTGACCGCGAGTTGATAGACGCATACGTGGCAGGAAATGACAAAGCTTTCGAAGAATTACTCTCCAGACATAAAAGCAAGATTTATACCACTATTTACTTATTCGTGAAGGATGAGTACCTGGCAGAGGATATATTTCAGGATGTATTTATTAAAATAATTGATACACTGCGTAAGGGCAAATACAACCATGAAGGTAAATTCGTCCAATGGGCTGTACGAATAGCATATAATTTATGTGTGGACCATTTCCGCAAATCAAAGCGTAGATCCAATATCTCCTCCACCGAAACATTTGATATCTTCGATGTGGTCGCTGAGACTGACGATACACAGGAGAATAAAATCATTAAGAGTCAGAGTCATGAGAAGTTGCGCGCTGTCATCGATCAATTACCACCTGAGCAGCGTGAAGTAATCATTTTGAGACATTATGCTGATATGAGTTTTAAGGAAATCAGTCAGGTTACGAGAGTAAGTATCAATACTGCCCTTGGTAGAATGCGATATGCACTGATTAATATCCGTAAAAACCTAAGCGAGAAAGAAGCATTGGTAATGTAATTAAGTAGTTTAAATCTATGATGCCCTGAGGATGTGGTTTCTCAGGGCATTTTTATTTTAAACTGTGTCATAATCAAATATCAGAGATCAGGAATTGCACTATCAGTAATTCATTTTCCTATACGAAGGTTAATTCTTAATTTAGTCCCTGAAAATTTACTTTCTTACTATGATTGACGATTACCGTCATAAAGGACTCAGGAAAAAGTTGATCGAATCTATCAGATCAAAAGGCATTACAGACGAACAGGTGCTGGACGTGATGGGTGCTCTGCCCAGACATTTTTTTCTGGATAAAGCATTTGAAGAACAGGCTTACAAAGATCAACCATTTCCTATCGGATCTGATCAGACCATTTCTCAGCCCTATACTGTAGCTTATCAGACACAACTGTTACAGGTTAAGAAGGGTGATAAGATTCTCGAAATAGGCACCGGGAGCGGCTATCAGGCCTGTGTGCTGGCTATGATGGGTGCACGGGTCTATACTATCGAGCGCCAGCGTGCCTTATTTGATAAAACGAAGAAATTATTGACTACACTGGGTTTTACCAGAGTAAAGGTGCATTTTGGTGACGGATATAAAGGCCTTCCTGTTTTCGCCCCCTTTGATAAAATCATTATTACGGCCGCACCGGAAGAAATACCGGAGGAATTATTAAAGCAATTGAAACAAGGCGGGATAATGATTCTACCTAAAGGTAGTTCCGGTCATCAGGTGATGTGCTGCATTACCAAACTGGCTGATGGAAAATACACCATTGCTGAAGGTGAAAATTTTTCTTTTGTTCCCATGTTACCCGGGATGAAATAAGTTCCCAGTTACTATAGCATTCTCAAAACCACTTATAGCTTTTCAATTTAAAATTCAGGAATCAACTACACCTGGTTATTTTTAATTAGATTTAATCTAAATTAAAATAAAGTATATATTTGCCTGCAAATGGTAAGCATGCGCAGATTAGCGATCCTTCTCTTCATCCTTTGTTATTGTTATATTACCGCAGAAGCACAGGGCGACTCAACGACTCAGGATTTTTTATCACCATTCCTTACTAGTTTTTCATTAAGTGGCTATGGTGCGATGAACTACTATAACTTCGATTGGCAGACAGATTCAGCCAAGCGAAACGCTATTGATAATGAGCGCTTCATACTGGAGATGGCTTATCACTGGACCCATAAGTTAAGATTAAATGCAGAGCTGGAGATCGAACATGGGGGTACCGGATCTGCAGTTGAGTTTGATCGTTTTGAGGAGTTTGGAGAGTTTGAGTATGAGATAGAGAAAGGCGGTGAGGTTCTGCTGGAGCAGATGAACCTTGACTTTGCGTTATCAACTAATTCCAGATTGAAGATTGGTAGAGTAAAAGTGCCTTTCGGTATGATGTATGCGCATGATGAACCTACGGAGTATCTTACCGCAACACAGTCAGAAATGGAGATTCAACTACTTCCTGAAAACTGGACTGACAATGGGATACTTTGGACCAGTTCTCTCGGTCGGAGGAAGCGATTGAGGTATGCACTGAGTCTGACGAATGGACTGGATGGAAGTGCATTCAGCTCTGCAAACTGGATAAAGCGCGGTAATCAAACGCGGTTTGAAATGGTGAATGCAGAAAATTTCGCACTTACTGCCCGGGTGGATTATATGTTTAATAGCCAACTGAGAGTGGGAGCATCAGTATATGCAGGTAATTCCACTGGAAACAGGCCTAAACCGGATTTGGCAGTAAGTACTCCGGTAATAATTAGTGAAGGACATCTGGATGCCAATTTTGGAGCTTTATCTATTAAAGGAATGGCCATGTATGGTACGATTGGAAATTCAGAGGCATTGTCAAATCAAAATAGAAATTTATCCAATAATCTGAATGTCAAGCGTACTCCCGTAGGTGCAGCAGCGCTGGGCGCTTATCTTGAAGCTGGGGTAAATATTACCGGAAGTGAGGGGATTTTCCCAACTATCAGGAAAGAATCCTGGGTCTATGGTCGCTATGATTATTATGATTCGATGTTCCGGACGCAAGGTCAAATCTTTAATAATCCCCGATGGGAGCGACAAAGTGCCACAGTGGGTGTAGTTTTCAAATTTATCGATCAGGTGCACATCAAGGCGCAGTATTCGATCCGGAAAGTAGGTGCACCGGCACCTTCCAGTATTAATGGAGGAACATTAGAAAAGACAATTACCGGAGGATTCGCATTTGAATTTAATTAATGATAATATATAAAAAATTATAAATGAGAAATATAAGCATTGTATTTTTGGTTTTTGTTGGGTTTGCTTTTCAGAGTTGCACGAAGGATGACCCGATCATTAAGGAAGGTAATTATTCGGAAGTGTTAGAGAATATCGCTAATGACGTAATTCTGGCGACATACAAAGATTTGAACGATAAAACTATTGATCTGCATACGGCATTGATCGCATTGCAGACTTCGCCTGATCAAAATAATTTACTGGCAGCACAACAAGCCTGGCGTGAGGCTAGAAAACCCTGGGAACAGTCTGAGGGATTCCTCTATGGGCCGGTGGATCAGAAGGGAATAGATCCGGCGATGGATAGCTGGCCGGTGAATCAGACGGATCTGGATGCTGTCCTGGCAAGCACGCATGCTCTGACAAAGGATTTTATTGACGGACTTGATGGCACATTGAAAGGTTTTCATACGATCGAATACTTATTGTTTGGTGTGGATAGTAAGAAAGCAGTAACTGACTTTACACCGCGTCAGTTTGAATATTTGATCGGTTGCTCAGCTTCACTGCAGGGTGCTACCGCTTTATTGTACGACAGTTGGAAGCCGGATGGTGGTAATTATATTGCAAATGTCATTCATGCAGGTACTACAGGAAATAGCATCTATCCATCGCAGAAGTCAGCGCTGGAAGAATTTACAAATGGTATGTCAGGTATAGCGGATGAAGTAGCCAATGGTAAGATCAATGATCCTTTCACACAGCAGAATGTCACACTTGAAGAAAGCCGGTTCAGTGCTAATTCTAAGCAGGATTTTGCTGATAATATCCGTAGTATCCGGCATATTTATCTGGGTGTCTATCAAAATGCAACAGGCAAGGGTCTTTCGCAGATCGTGCTTGCCAAAGATGCGGCTTTGGATGCACAGATACGTAGTGACATTGATGAGGCAATCTCATCAATCGAGGCAATAAATAGCACCTTCACTTCAGCTATTTTTAATAGTAAAGAAAGTGTGCAAAATGCACAAAATAAAGTCAGAAACTTACAGCAGACTATCGAAAGCAAACTTTTACCACTTATTTCTAATTTGTGATGAGGGCAATGACAAGGTTGAGATTTTTTTTGCCGGTGTTGTTAATGCTTCTGAGTACATTGGGTTGCAGGCCGGATGAACCTTTAGTTGTTGCACCTGACGAAGATGTCAATTTGGGCGGCGGTACGACATTCAAAGGTTCATTCGTCAATATATTTGATCAGCCGGCAGCCAATTTATCCCCTGCAGAACAGGAAATGCATTTCCGTTCTGATATTTTATTTGGTGATAAGTTTGTATCAGCCCCCGCCGAGGTCAATCAGGGTCTGGGTCCGGTATTTAATCAAAATTCCTGTGAGAACTGCCATGTCGCTAATGGGCGCTCACCTTTCCCGGTAGCTCCCGATGATATGCGTGGATTATTGTTTCGATGGAGTATTCCTGGTGTGGATGCAGTGAATGCACCTTTGCCAATTCCGGGATTTGGTGGACAGTTGCAAAACAAAGCGATCTTTGGTGTGCAACCGGAAGCTAAGATATCCTGGCAGGAAATCGAAGAAGTAAAGGCTTATGTGGACGGAGAAAAAGTGAATCTGCGCCATTTTAATTTTACCATCACTGATGGGTACAAACCTCTGCCGGATGGATATTTGTTGTCGCCTAGAATCGCTCCTCCTGTGGTGGGACTTGGCTTACTGGAATCAATTGCACCGGAAGATATCTTAAGAAATGCAGATCCCGATGATGTAAATCAGGATGGTATTTCGGGTAGAGCGAATTATGTGTGGAATTATCGTACCGGGACAAGAGAGTTGGGTCGATTTGGTTGGAAAGCCAATGTGCCGACCTTACTTCAGCAAACTGCAGGTGCGTACAATGGCGATATGGGTGTGACCAGCCCGTATTTTCCTAAAGAAAATTGTGCCGGACAGATTCAGGCTGACGGATTCACGGATGATCCTGAGATCGATGAAGAAACACTGCAATTAGCAACCTTTTATACACAATCATTAGCAGTACCACAGCGTAGAAATTGGGATGATCCACAGGTCAGGCAAGGTAAAGTGATATTTTCGGAACTGAAATGCAGTTCATGTCATGTCCCGGCTTTCGTAACCTCAGCCAATGCGCAATTTGATTTTCTGCGCAGCCAGAAAATATTTCCCTATACTGATTTGTTATTGCATGATATGGGTGAAGGTCTGGCTGATCACAGACCTGACTTTGAAGCTACAGGGACAGAATGGCGGACACCGCCGCTGTGGGCTGTCGGATTGGTCAAAATGATTGGTGGTCCGGAGGCAGGATATCTTCATGATGGCCGTGCCAGGACGCTGGCAGAAGCTATCCTATGGCATGGTGGCGAAGCTGAGCAGAGCAAGGAAGCATTTCGCAAGCTGGATAAATCAAAGCGGGCAGCACTCATACGATTTCTGGAAAGTCTGTAGCCACATGACCATCAGAAATTAATCAGCGTCTTACTTTTCGCTCTTCGAGTTTCTCCCTCAGCCAGCTTTCATTGATGATATTCTTGGTGTATTTATCAATTTCCTTTTCAATTTTTGAGATGTTTTCTTTATCACCCGGATTGAGGTTGATGATTTTACGACTGACATTTATAAAATTGGTATATGATTTGATAATGTCTTTTGAGACTTTACGACTTAATCTCCCCAGAAAAACCCTGAGACTTTCAGAATAATTGAGAAAGGCATTTACTTGCCCCATTTCGAAGTAAGTAGCAAGCAGGAGTATCCGGGCTCGCCGATTGATTGTATCGTCGAGGTATTCCACTGTCTGCAGGTAGTCAATAGCTCTCTCAAAATCCTTTTTATAAAAGTAAATCTGTGCCAGTGAAAAGGATACGATATCCTTACGCTGTGATTCAGGAATAAATTCCTGATATTCATCAACAAATTTTACTGCAAAATTAAAATTGCCCATTCGCAGGGAAGATGTAATGATTGTATTGAATTTTATAGGGGTAATATATGTTTCATTTAATATGATTTCTTTTTGAAAAATGAACTCAAATATCTCAATTACTTCCTCATGAAATTGATTGCTTCCAAGGTTTATTTTCCTACTGCAATAATTGATTAATGCACCAAATAATTCCTGTTGCTCGATACCTTCGAAATGCATATAATTATTAAAAAGCAATTCTTTTAATTTGAAATAACCGGCATCTGAATCCGGGTCTGAAAGTATCCGGCTGATGAGTAAATATATCTGGATGACCAGGTCGCCACTTAAGTCCTGGCTTCGTATGAATTCCATTATCTCATCTATAAAGTCCAGACTATATCGCACATTCGAAAGGTATTCCCGACCTAATATTTCACAATAATATTTGAGCTTTTCTGCAATAAAAAATTTGTCCAGATATTCAGAAATAATTTCAATTTCCTTAGTCGCCGTCGTCAGATTCCCCTCATTTAAATAGAATAAATTTTTTTCAATCTGGTATTTAAAAAGATATAATTCCGAGCTTTTATTTACCGTCTTTTTTAATGCCTGTTTTGATTCTTCAATAGATGTATTTATTAATTTTTTTATCCGTCGTTTATTCGCCGATTCCAGTAGTAACTGTGCCTGAAGGATACGGGTGTTCTCGAGTTCCTGATTGATTAGAAACTTCTGAAAATGTTTGAAGAGTTCAGAATTGATTCGGCGGAATCGGGCATCATCATATTCCTGATCATGACCACACATTTTCCAGGCCAGTTCTTTGCTGATGTCAGTAGTTGATTCCTTAAAAAGAACAATGTAAATATCGGCCAGTAGCATCAGGCTTTCATTGATGTTGAAGTAGGGGGATTTGATATACTTGTCAAACCGGTTAACTTCGGTTAGTGATAAATTACTGAAGATCTGAAAAAACTTAGTTGTCCGCATAGAATAATTATTGCTTTATTTCTTCCGATGCCATATTTCATTCTGAAATTAGCAATTCCTTTGAAAATCAGTCGAAATCTATGTTAAATTTTTAATTTTTGTTGCTTCTGGATTTCATGTTTTGAGAAGCTTTGCTTAATTTGCAGCCTATTAGAACAAGAACCTTATCAAAATCTGCAATGAAATCTACTACAAAAGTATTCCTTACCCTGCTATTCAGCCTGATGGGCTGGTGTGTATGGGCTCAGGACCAAAGTACGGAGTACTTCCATATATACCCGGTGGACTCAGTAGTAGTCCACCTCCCGATTTACAATAACACTATTTTTATCAAAAAGAATCCATCGCATGGTGACCTGCGAATCAATTCTGATAGTAATGAGTTTAAAGTAGTTTATGACCCGAACAATTCTTTTTTAGGTTTGGATACTTTTCAGATCATCTATTTTGTACCCGGGAATAATAATGGATTGACTAAGAAATCACTGCGAGCGATTGTCCAAGTGAGCAAATTTATGCTGAAGGATGATGATTATACTGTTTGGACGACAGATACAATTTTGTTGAATGTACTGGGAAATGATGTGATCGGTGATAGTTCAGCACGGATTAATTATCTGCCGATAAAGCCTGTGGCTAATTTGTACATTAGCGCAGATAGTTTGGCTGTGATGTATGTGGGTAGTACTTTTCCGCATGTCGAGCATTTGGCTTACCGGGTATGTGATTTGAATGGATATTGTGAATCAGCTAAACTTACGGTGGTCTATAAAGCACCTCAGGCTGATGCTGATCAGGTATTTACCAAGTTTATGCGGCGTGACGAGACACTGGAATTTGATCATCCTTATGACAGTATGCTCATAAATTCAAATGTTCATCATGGCGACCTGTCACTGTTGGGGACTAAGTTGACTTATACGCCAGATAGTGCTTTCACAGGTCTGGATACTTTTGCTATCGGATTTAGTAATAGTGGGGCAATTCATACCTTTATCATTGATGTACTCGATGTCGATCAGCCAAATGTACTGGCCTTTGATGATTATTTTTACACATTGACTGACCAGACTGTAAAGGTGGATTTATTGAAAAATGATTTCATCCGTGATCTGGAAGTGACATTGATTGATAACCCTGAGCACGGAACAGTAACCCGACTTTCAAACGGTATTTATAATTATACACCCAACAGTGGATTTAATGGCATAGACGCATTTGTGTATAAAGCTTGTGAGACTAACAGTGATGTGTGTGAGTATGCTACTGTGTATGTGACTACCGGAATGTTTGCACCGGATTATACCTCCAGATTGGCTACTGCAAAGAATACAGATATTAATATTACTTATCCGTTTCCTGCAAGTGGGTATAGAGTGAGTACAGAAGTATGGCCATTACACGGATCGATAATTCCCAATAGAAATAAAGTCGATTTTAAATATAATCCGGCAGATGATTATGTAGGTCTGGATAGCTTCAAGGTGAAATATTATTTGTTGACTGATCCTTCTGTTTATTATGTAGTGAAAGTAGTCATGGATGTATTTGATGTTCAGACAAATTGTAATGACCGATGTTTATGGCCGGGTGACCATAATGATGATGGCCGGGTAGATATGCGCGACCTGACTTTCATGGCACCTTTTGTAGGTTATAGTGGCCCTACTAGGGATAATTCATTGAATGGGGTATGGATAGGACAGGCCAGTGATGACTGGCAGGTGTCCAATGGTGATGTCAATATAAAGTATAGTGATTCAGATGGTAATGGAATTATTACCGATGCGGATACTACCTTACTTTCTCAGAATTACAAAAAGACACATGGAATCAGTTATTCACGCGGTGATAACAGCAGCCAACTGCCATTTAAACTGAAAAGTGATAAAGCTTACTATTACCCGGGTGATTCCATCACTATTGATATCAAGATTGGTGATGATACCTGGCCAATTCAGAATCTAACCGGGTTTACCGTATCATTTAATTTCTCTGATGCGTTCAACGACGGTTCTTTGCATGGAAATATTAGTGATCAGTCCTGGATGAGTGAGTCTGCGTCTTTGATACATCTGGTGAAAAAGCCGTTGCCCCGATCACTTGACTTCGGAGCTGCCCGTATCGGTGGGTCAGGAGTACCGGGTCATGGTAAGGTTGGTGTGATTAAAGGCATTATCGATGAATCAATCGAAGGCTTCCGTCTCATCGATGGAGTATTCTATGCACCGATTGACATCAATGAAGCCACTGTCACTACTGAAGATGGAATGGAATTCAGATATACACCTCAGACCGTCTATATTCCGATCATCGTCAACCAAAAACCATTCAAGTCGATTGACAAGAAACTGATCGCATATCCTAATCCGGTCAGTTCATTATTGACTATCGAAACCACAAATGTGAATGATCAGATACTGTCAGCCGATATTTTTTCAATCAGTGGGCAGCATATCAAGCAAATAGATAAAATAAATAAAAATAAATTTGAATTAAATTTTGGTAATTACCCACAAGGTTTGTATCTTGTTAAAAGTTTCACGACAAGTGGTGTTGAAGTAATCAAAGTCGAGAAATTCTAAAGCAGAATATCAACTCTTTTATAGAGTGTAAAGATAGATTTTGGATTTGTTCATTGTTCGTAGTGAGTTGTTGCGGCAACTCACTCTTTTTTTTTGTGCTAATCCCATTATTTCTATAAAATTTTATTATTTTAGTTTACACTTTAACCAATTCAGTGTTTCTAAAAATTAAATTTACCGTCTTCGTACTGATTTTATTTCCTTTTTACCTGTCAGCTCAGGTTTCGAAGGGAAGCAAATCATTAGGTCTGGATTTGATTTTCTTTGGTTATACACAGCAATATGAAAACGGTCCATTGCAATTTCAGCTGTCAAATAATGTCTCTTTCGATTATTTCCCACTGGATAATTTGAGTGTAGGTGTTATTTCATCTATTGACGCAGTGAATAAAAGTATTGACTGGCGAATTGGGCCATATGGTAGATATTTTTTGTGGCAAGGGATCTATTTGCAGCCAACGTATCTCTATGGCCTGACGACCGGAGATCATTGGGCTGGAGGTGATATCGGGTATAGTAAATTATGGAAATCAAGATTTGCTGTCGAACCAGGGATTACTTATTTCAAAGTATTTGCCCGTAAGGTTGATTTTGACAGATGGGGGATTAAATTAGGATTTAAATATTATTTTATAAAAAGTAAAGCATGAAAATAAAATTTTGTGGTGCAGCGAAGGAAGTGACCGGAAGTGCGCATTTATTCAAGTTGGATAATGGTTTTACATTTCTGTTAGATTGTGGTCTGTACCAGGGGAGAGAGGAAAGTATGAAAGATTTTAATAAAACCTGGTTGTTTGACCCTGCTGAGGTAGATTGTGTCGTACTAAGCCATGGCCACATAGATCATATAGGGCGATTACCTAAGCTCAGATTAGATGGATTCAGTGGACCTGTATATTCAACACCTGCAACCCACGATGTTAGTGCTATTCTCCTTTTGGACAGTGCATTAATACAGGTGCGTGATGCTGAGTATGACAATAAGAAATTGAGAGCTAAAGGGCATTTGACTGATGAAAATAAAGTAGAGCCGCTTTATACACCAGATGACGTCCCGGCTACTATGAAGCAATTTGTGTCTTATAGTTATGATACCTGGTTCAATATTCATCCGGATGTATCAGTACAATACAAAGATGCAGGACATATACTGGGTTCAGCATCCATCAATTTAAAAATCAAAGAGAATGGGAAAGTGAAGCTATTTGCATTCTCAGGCGATATTGGCAGACCTAACCGACCCATTCTCAAAGACCCTATGCCGATGGACCAGGCGGAATATATTTTATCTGAATCAACCTATGGTGACCGGGATCATGAGGCTTCGCCGGGAGAAAGTGACAAGTTACTGGAGATTATAACTTCTACCTGTATAGACAAAAAAGGGAAGGTAATCATCCCTGCTTTCAGTTTAGGTCGTACACAAGAAATTGTTTATATCCTGGATCATCTGTATAATGCCGGTAAATTGCCTAAAGTACCGATTTATGTGGATAGCCCACTCTCAGTAAATGCGACTGCGGTATATAGTGCACATCCGGAATGTTATGACCGGGAGTTATTTCAATATATGATCCAGCATAAAGATCCCTTTGGATTCAATGGCCTGATCTACATTACGGAAGTGGAAGAAAGTAAGTCATTAAACTATAATGATGACCCTTGTGTAATAATTTCCTCATCGGGTATGGTGACTGCAGGCCGCATACAGCATCATATACTCAACAATTGTGAGAATAGCAATAATACAATACTGATCATAGGATATTGTGCACCGGGTACGCCGGGAAGACTGATCATGGATGGTGCAGACCATATAATAATGCATGGCCAGGAAAGGGCGATCAATGCAAGAGTCGAGGTAATGCAGTCATTTTCAGCGCATGGCGACCGTCATGAGATGAAAGACTTCCTGTCAAATCAGAAGAGCTCAGCTACACGTATTTATTTAGTACATGGTGAGGAAAAGGCACAGATTGCATTCAGAGAGTTCTTGCAGGCGGATGGCTTTGGTGATATTTATATCCCATCGCTTGGAGAGGAAATAGAGATAAAGTTTTAAGCAATATATTTGAATAAACAATAGGTATCACTGATTATCTGATCTGAACATCACTAATCAATTGTTCTTCCAGTGCTTCATTCATGAAGGCTATGATTTTATCTTTACTATATCTGAGTTCATGCTTTAGTGCATCTGAGGATACATAAATACACAGTATGTTTTTTCTAATGGTCAGTCGCTTGGTGTATTTTACGACCAATGGGCCCATTTGTTGTTTCCAGGTTTCCAATACGACCACGCGAATATATTGCTTTCGGAAAACCGGCGATTTTACCAGCGCTGCGAGAATAGTTCGCATCGGATTGGAATTATATGAATTAAACTCTGACATGTAGCTGGCCTTGTTCAATGTGTAGATGCCTGACTGATTTATGAAGATACGATAATAAATCAGTATTGCGGGATTCGTAGGTATCCGAGATAAATATCTGGCCGTAATTTTCGGTATCGATCAGTTGCAATACATTGCCAACACGACTATGATCCAATTTATCGAAAATATCATCCAGCAATAGAATAGGTAAACTGTCTTTTTGATCGCGCAGCCACTGGTATTGGGCCAACTTAGCTGCGAAAATGGCAGATTTTATCTGACCTTGTGAGCCTATTTTTTTTACCGGTGTACCTTTTACAAAAAACTCGATTTCATCCTTATGCACGCCACAAGTTGTATATTCCAGGATTAAGTCTTTACGATACGCTTTACATATCGTGTCATAGATATCCGATTTGCTGCCACTTACATTGGGAAGATACGCACAGGAAGCCGGCTCCTTTCCCTCTGTTATTTGTTTATATACACTTTCATATTTACTGCTGAGTTGAGTAGTGAATTTATTTCTGCTGTCGATAAGCTCTACGCAATAATCGGCCATCTGACCTGCATAGTATTCTGCGAGATCGTGCTGTGAAGACTCACCTCTATTGATTTGCTTCAGCAATGTATTACGTAGTTTGATTACCTTATTATAATTATTCAGTGTAGTGAGGTAATGCGGATCGACCTGACAGATGGATACATCAATAAATTTACGCCGCTCTTCGCTCCCTTTTTCAATCAGTTGAATATCATTGGGCGATATCATCACTACAGGCAACTTTCCGATAAATGCACTATATCGACGGATGACTTTATCATCTACTTCGAAAACCTTTCCACCTTCAGCTTTATATTTACAGACCACTTTAAGTTGCTCATCGAGATGATCAAAATGTCCTTCCACCCGGAAAAAATCTTGTCCTATCCGGATCAAATTCTTATCCGAATATTGAAAAAATGAACGCGTCATACAAAGCATATATACGGCATCTAACAGGTTTGTCTTACCTTCGCCATTGTTTCCTGTGATCAGATTATAACCATCTGAAAATGTGACATCAACATATTCATAATTTTTGAAATTAGTCAATTTGAGCTTCCGGATACACATATATAAGCATTTTCAGAGGGGCAAAATAGAATAATATTCTTAACTTTATGATTTGCAAATAATTAAAATTAATATTTTACAGCGAAAGAACCCATATTTAAAACTAATTAATCCATGCAAGATACCTTAGTAGGAAAAAAAGTAAAATACCCAATGGAAATATACCGGGAATGGTATGAAACGATGTTGAGAATTCGCCGGTTTGAAGAAAGATCATTGCTCTTATATTCACAGCAGAAGATTCGCGGATTTCTGCATGTATATATCGGCCAGGAAGCAATTGCCGCGGGATTGCAGTCAGCATTGCGACCCGAAGATGCGATCGTAACAGCTTACAGGCAGCATGGTATAGCCCTGATGCGGGGATTGAGTGCCAGGGCCTGTATGGCTGAGTTGTATGGAAAATTTACGGGTTGTGTCAAAGGAAAAGGTGGTTCGATGCATTTCTTTTCAAAGGAGCACCGCTATTTCGGTGGCAATGGGATAGTAGGTGCACAGATCCCTATCGGTGCCGGAATTGCATTTGCTGAAAAATACAGACACACTGATAATTTATGTGTTACTATGTTTGGTGACGGAGCAGCTCGTCAGGGTGCTTTACATGAGACATTTAACATGTCGATGAACTGGAAACTGCCGGTTTTATTCATCTGTGAAAACAATCAGTATGCAATGGGTACATCTGTCGAACGAACCAGTAATGTAACGGATATGGTGAAGTTAGGATTGTCGTATGATATGCCTAGTGAATCCGTCGATGGGATGCGTCCGGAAGCAGTCCATGAAGCAATCAAAAAGGCTGCAGAACACATCAGAGCAGGACATGGCCCTTATTATCTGGAGATCAAGACCTACAGATATCGGGGACATAGTGTGAGTGACCCGGCAAAATACAGATCGAAAGAAGAACTGGAGTATTACAAGGCACTGGATCCACTAGGAATTATTGAGAAATACATGGAAGATAATAAAATACTTACTGCTGATGAGATCAAATCCATCGAAGACAGAGTCACTGCGGAGATGGATGATGCAGTTCAGTTTTCAGAAGATTCACCCTGGCCGGATCCTTCAGAGCTATACGCCGATAATTATGTACAGGAAGATTACCCATTTATGCGTGACTAGAAAACATTAATAATTAATAAAAGAAAATATAATAAAGAATGGATACCGCAACAAAGATAAACCAAAATACGGTAACAGATATATTGCCCATCAATGGTACTGATTATGTCGAACTGTATGTAGGCAATGCTAAGCAAGCTTCAATCTATTATATGGCTGCCTTTGGATTTACTTTGGTAGCCTATAGAGGACCTGAGACAGGCAGTAGAGAGGTTGTATCGTATGTAATGCAACAAGGTAAAATCCGTCTGGTACTTACCTCAGCATTGAACAAAGACCATGAGATAGCGAAGCATGTGGCACTGCATGGTGATGGAGTGAAAGTGCTGGCCCTTTGGGTTGATGATGCCCGCTATTCGTATGAATCTACTGTCAGCAGAGGAGCTGAACCAGCTTTTGAACCGACTGTACTTAAAGATGAAGATGGAGAGGTCGTCATCAGTTCAATCAAGACCTATGGAGAGACTATCCATACATTTGTAGAAAGAAAGAATTACAGAGGTGTATTCTTACCGGGATATAAAGCCTGGTCCAGCAATCGTAGGATAGAACCCATTGGTCTGGAGTATATCGACCATTGCGTCGGTAATGTAGAACTCGGCTCGATGAACAAGTGGGTTGATTTTTATCAGGAGGTGATGGGCTTCAAACTGCTGATTACATTTGACGATAATGATATCTCTACTGAATATACTGCCTTGATGTCAAAGGTAGTTTCCAACGGCAACGGCTATATTAAATTCCCGATAAATGAGCCGGCAAAGGGCCGTAAAAAATCGCAGATAGAGGAATATCTGGATTTCTATCACACGGCCGGTGTCCAACATATTGCTGTGGCGACAAAAGATATCATCAAGACCGTAAGTATGCTTCGCGATAATGGTGTAGAGTTCCTGCATGTCCCTGAAAATTATTATGATGATTTGATGGACAGATTGGGTGAGATAAGTGAGCCTATGGATGAGTTAAAGCGACTGAATATCTTAGTGGACCGGGATGAGGAAGGATATCTGCTCCAGATATTTACAAAGCCGGTGCAAGACAGACCTACGGTATTTTTTGAAATTATAGAACGCAAAGGGGCTACTTCATTTGGTAAGGGTAATTTTAAAGCACTGTTCGAAGCAATAGAACGGGAGCAAGAGCTGAGAGGCACACTTTAACCTAAAAAATGATCTATCGGTATAAAGGATTTGTGCCTGTAGTGCATGAATCTTCATTCGTTCATCCATTGGCTGCAGTTACTGGTAATGTCATTATAGGGGCCAATGTATATATAGGTCCCGGGGCTGCGATACGTGGTGATTGGGGTGGAATAGTCATCGCTGATGGTTGTAATGTGCAGGAAAATTGTACCATACACATGTTTCCGGGAGTGATTGTTTATCTGGACGAGAATGTACATGTGGGTCATGGAGCAATTATTCATGGTGCACACATTCACAGAGAATGCCTGATAGGAATGAATAGTGTGATCATGGATCGGGTCATCATAAGAGAAGAGTCGGTAATCGGTGCAATGACCTTTGTACCGGAAGGTATGGAATTCGAAAGCAGATCATTGATCGTGGGAAATCCGGCAAAGAGAATCAAATCAGTTTCTGATGAAATGCTCGCCTGGAAGATAAAAGGCACTCAGCTTTATCAGACATTACCCGGTGAGATGCAATCTCATTGGGAAGCCTGTGAACCACTACGGTCAGTGCCTGAAAACAGACCGGATCAGGAGCTGCTCTATGAATCCTGGCATAAAATAATGAAAGGGGAATAGTGATTTTTACATCAAAAAGCTAATCACTTCAATGGCTGGGATAAAGTAAGTGGAATGTAATCATTTTATCGTGATCCCGGCACTGACTTTCTGTTCTTTGATGCCTGAATGGCAATGATTTCAATAAATTGGCTAACTTTGAGCTAATCTAAAAAGAGTTTTATGGATTCACCAGATGTCTTTTGCAATTCAGAAATTGGATTATTAAAAACCGTGATCGTACATCGACCGGATGAGGGAATTTCGAGGATAAGTCCCCGTGATGCGGAAGAATTGCTGTTTGATGACATTGTTTACCTACCCCAGATGCAGCAGGAACATGATATTTTTACCTCAGTACTGAAAGCATTTCTGGGTGAAGGAAGTGTACTTTATATCCAGGACTTATTGAAAGAGTCGCTCGATACTGACGATGTTAAGAAGTCTGAGTTAATCCAGATGATTGTCGATTTCGAAGAATTACCTGTTACCTTTGGAAATACATTCAAAGAATGGAGCAATGAAGTATTGGCAGAAGTGCTGATCACAGGTTACTATAGCAAAGAGGATCATTATTATTTTGATCCGATACCCAATTTTATTTTTACCAGAGATATAGCCATTGTAGTAAAGGATCACGTAGTGATAGCCAAAGCAGCTAAGGAAGCCCGGTACCGGGAAAATATTCTGGCGCGTTTCATTTTTTGGGCCCACCCGATGTTTAAAACCCTGCAGGCAGAGGGAAAAGTGATCAACCTGAACTGGCGGGAACAGTTTCCCCCATCCAAGAAAGGTGAATGGATCAATCTGGAAGGTGGAGATACGATGATGTTTGACAATGATTTTTTATTTATAGGCAATAGTGAACGCACCTCAGCTTATGCGATACAGTCATTGGCAAAAGTAGTGTTAGAGAAGAAATTAGTTAGGAAAGTAGTGCAGATCAATATCCCTTTCGAGCGATATTGTATGCACATAGATACGATATTTACCCGTATAGATCATGATCACATGGTAGTTTTCAAACCATTGATTTATGATGGAATATCCAGTAATGTAGAGGTATTCAGCCTGGATAGTGAACCGGTTTCTTATCCATCGCTCAGAGACTTTATTTTGAAGGAAGTGAATCCCAATATGAACTTTATCTTCAGTGGCAAGGGAGAATCACCTTATCAGGAGCGAGAACAATGGACTGATGGCTGCAATCTGGTAGCGTTACGTCCGGGCATAGCCATCACCTATGATCGCAATCCTGTTACTGAACAAGCCTTTGCTGATGCGGGTTATTCTGTCGTTCATGCAGTCGATCTTTTAGAAAAGATCAGGAATGGATTAGATCCAAATTCATTGAAAAAAACCATTATTACCTTACCATCCAATGAACTATCCAGAGCGAGGGGAGGATCACACTGTATGACACTGCCGATTTGCAGGCAAATGATAAAAACAAACTAAGTGCATGTACAGTCATTCTACCAGTATCCGGGTCAGGTATGCTGAAACTGACAAAATGAATTATGTATATTATGGTAACTATGCCACATACTATGAAGTGGGTAGGGTAGAAACGATGCGTGCACTGGGGATTACCTATGCAGCAATGGAAGATGAAATGCATGTGATGATGCCTGTGATGAATGCTTCGTTTGAATATCTGCGGCCGGTCTTTTATGATGAATTATTGCGGGTAGAAACCAAAATACCCATTTTGCCAGAGCGGGAGATTCTGTTTGAGAGTGCGATATACAATGAGAAAAATAAGGTGGTGAACAAAGGGTTGATCCGGCTTTGTTTTGTGAGTACTCTGACTAAAAAACGTATATCAATTCCACAGGTGATGCTTGACAGACTGATTACCTACTATGAATAGTAAATTGCGAAGCAACTGGAAGCAATTTATAAGGAAAGAGACCATTTTACCGGAGTTAAGATTATGGTCTATCACACATACAATGCCCGGGCTAAAGGGTGTTCCGGTATTTGATGTGTCAAGGCAACTGGGGAGAAATCTTCAGATCACAGATATCATGATGCGTGCCAGTGCAATATCATTCAATCTATTACTTGCATTGTTTCCATTTACGATATTTATATTGACAACATTGCCTTATTTTCCGATAGATAATGCGATCGGGCTATTCGAATCATATATTCATGGTTTGATACCTCGTAATGTCGAGCGTGCTATGTTTCATTTGATCAATGATACTATCCGGCCGAGGACAGGATTATTATCCATAGGTTTTATCGCTGCAGTTTATTTTGCTACGAATGGTATGATAGCGTTGATAAATGCTTTCGATCAGGTAAAGTGGGCAGACCGGTACAGGAGGAATGTCCTGCAACAGCGAGGTGTAGCCCTGCTTCTTACGGGAGTGTTGGTTTTGTTACTGGCGACCGCAGTAGTGAGTCTTGTACTGAGCAATGTCATCCTCAATATCATAGATTCTTATGTGACCATTGATTATCTGACAAAGGGTTTTATATTGTCAGCGCGCTGGATACCTACAGTGGCGCTGGTATTTATATTTATAGCGACGATTTATCATTTCGCACCATCTATAAAGCCAAGGATATCATTTTTTTCAGTGGGTGCTGTCGTAGCTACGGTTTTATTAATATTAGTTTCTGCTGTGATCAGCTATTTCGTCAATAATTTTTCCAATTATAACAAGATTTATGGCTCGATAGGAGCGATTATTGCTTTTATGGTCTGGCTCCATACCAATATGCTGGTGATATTATTTGGCTATGAACTGAATCTGAGTGTCATGGCAGCTTATTCCAAGATAAAGATAGAATCATCAGATAGCCCAAGTTGATATTTCAACATAGATGCGGCGTGTGAGCCTGAATTTACACTGCCTGCATCTGAGTAAGGAAATATTCTTCCATTTTCCTCATTTCTTTGATATCGGCAGGTTTGTGGTCATCTAATCCACATAGATGAAGACATCCGTGAATAATTACTCTGTATAGTTCGGTCACTGCATTTATTTCTAACTGATCTGCATTGTCGGTAACCCTTTCGATACTTATAAAAATATCTGCAGTCAATGGATCTGTGTCATGGCTGAAAGTCAGAATATCAGTAAAATAATCATGGGCGAGAAACTGTTTATTGAGGCTGAGCAGATATTCATCATCACAGAATATCAGGTTGATCTCAGATGCATTAATCTTATAATAAGTGAAAATCTCCGAAATGATATGCCGGATGCTTTTCTTTAAAAACTTTAATGCAGGTGGATTCCCTTCGGTAAAGAAATTTAGCTTACAGGCCATAATTCAGATTAGTGTTGCCACATTCCTTTTCTGTTGAACTGCATTTCTACGCAGGTGCCTTTCTTTGAAAAAACGACCCGCTGTGCAAGATGACGCATTATCATGACACCTCTGCCACCGAGTTTGTCGATATTCTCATTACAGGTAGGATCAGGAATCTTTTCAGGAGCAAAACCACAACCCTCGTCCTGTACGATAAATTTGATACAATCATTGGTGATGATATGGTTGATTACTACATACTTAGTCTGATTGCATGTATTGCCATGAATGATTGCATTATTCACTGCTTCTGTCAGACTAATGAGGATGTCAGCATATAGATCTTCGGGTAGGTGGAGGGTCTGTCTGAGGGCTAGTGTGTATTCTTCTACTTTTGATATATTCTCGAGTGTACTTTCAAACTTCATCATAGCATTGCTATTTCGAACGAATCTGCTTATAGTATTGTTCAACAAGTCTTTTGTAATAAGGTTGCAAAGAAGGGCTGATTGGTTTATATTCATCCAGTCCTGCCTCTCTCTTGCGGATATATTCCTGCATTGTAGGTGGAATTTTAGTATTTTGTTCTTTAGCAGTATTGGCCTGTCGCTGATCCTCCTGACCTTGAGTGCGCTGTGCTCTCTCTTCTTCGAGCAGTC
>CAZGKN010000014.1:40505-43517 GCA_964525915.1 uncultured Saprospiraceae bacterium
ATCATCTCATTAGTTAGTCGTCTATTGACCAGGTCTTTTTCCATGTCATCCATTGCTTTCATGATCTCTTCACGGCGTGGGTTCTTGCCCTGTCCTTGCTGTCGTAACGAATTGTCCATGTCCTGGAGCATCTTGCGCAACTTAGCCTGTTCTGCAGCCATCTGACCAAAATCTTCACTTCCGGGTTTCTGGCCGTCTTTCATTTTACTAAGTTGGTCTTTCACCTGATCGCTGAGTTTTTTCTGTCCCTCAGTAATCTTATCCATGGGTTGCTTTCCCGTATTCCCGGGAGTAGGGCTGGTCCCGCCGGGCTTACTGCACATTTGATCTCCCGGCATTTGTTGTGCTGCCTGCATCTGCATTTGTTGCATGACGTCACTTAACATCAAGGCCAGGTCATTGAGGTACGTCATGGTCGTCTGTTCATAACGTGCAGCCATCGGTGAGTTCCGATCTTCCATTTTCTCCAGTGATTGATCCAGATTAGTATTTATATCACTTACTTTATTGAGTAAAAAAGATTCGATTTGCATCACCCGCTTACTGAGAGCCTGTAAACTGTCATCGACCATTTTGAAGTCTGTTTTTACCTTCATCTGGTCACGCATAAGCTGGGTGTAGCGAGGTGTATTGATAACCGTATTGTTTGTCTGATTCATCAGATCTTCCTGAGTAAAGCTAAGCCCGAGGATATTCTCCAGCAATTGTCTGATGGCAGCCATGTCCATTTCCATTTGCTCGGCTTGAGAAGCAGCCATGTCATCAGACATTTTTTTTGCCATTTGCTTCATCTTTTTTGAAGCGCCTTTTTGACTCTGAGAAGCTTTACTATTTTGTTTTTTATTCAGATTTTCCTCAGCATCCTTCAGATCCTGATCTACCTTATCCTGTTCGGTCTGTTGGCCATCTAATTTTTTTGGAACATCAAGCTTTTCATTGTCTTTTTGGATCTCATCCATTTTCTTTTTGACGTCATCGAACGACTTTTTGATATCTTCCTGGTCCTTTTTTAACTGATCCTGATTGGAATCTTTATTTTGTGTTTTATCCGCAAGTTTATCTTGTTTTTCAGCTAATTTATTCAGTTCATCCACTTGCTCTTTTACCTTATTTTCAAGCTCGAGTGTCTTCAGGAGTTCCATCATTCGCTCCATAGATTTATTGAACTGATCATTCTGTTTTTTCATCTGATCGAGCTGATTGACAGATTCTTTTTTATCTAGTTTCTGGAGCAGTTCATTGATCCGGTCCATGAGTGAATCTTTTGCAGGTGTCTGCATTTCCTTCATCATGTCGGTGATTTTATCCTGTTTCTCTTTCTGCTCCTGATCCAGGGGCTTCACTTCTTCCTGGTTTTGTTGTTTCTCTTCGAGTTTCTTTTGTGTTGCTTCCAGTTGCTTTTGCAGTTCCAATTGTTTTTCGACCAACTTCTCCATTTGTTCTTTATCTTCCCAGGAGAGTGATTTTTGTTGCATCAACTTCTCTTTCAGCTTATCGATTTTCTGTTGGACTTTTTTAGACTCCGAAAGGATATCTTTCATATCCTTTTGAATTTCCTGCGCTGACTTTTCAATATCCTGTTTCATCTCGGAAATGGTGGGCTTGGAGAAGCTCAATACTGATGTCTTTGCAGATTTAGGGCCTTTGATCCCATCATTATCAAACACTTCAAAATAATATTTCAGATCCTCACCGGGCTGGAGTTTCAGATCATTAATATCGAGTAAGTAGGAATAAAAGCCCTGTTTATCTTTTGGTCTGGGCAATGGTACAGTACGTGTGACTATCTGACCATTGGTCTTTTTAATCTGTTGTACCATTTGGAGTCGGGTCAAGCCATAATCATCAGCCACATTACCATTCAGGTAAATGAGTTTGGTATTTGTACTATCGATGAATTGATCCAGAGAAATTACCGGAAACTGATCCTCTATTACTGCGAGAGAATAGTGTACAGAGTCAGAAACTGGTAGCACGGCATTACCTGCGATGACACTGTACTGTTGGTTTTTAGCGGCAGTCTTATAAAAAGTAAATTTCTGATCACCTGATTTTGCAGCGAAGACAGGAGCGAATCCTTCGAACCACATACGAATCTTATCCGCATTGAGCGTATTGAAATTCCAGGTAATTTTCGTGCCGAATGGGACGATGAGGTCACCAATATTATGCAGTGTCTCATCTTTCTTTCCGGTATAAGCCGGATAATCAAGCTGCACACTGACTTCTTCAATCGCGGCCTTGTGCAATACTTTTAATTCATAGGGTTTAGTATCGAAACCGGCGGCTTCAAATCGGAATCGCTGATCTTGCTGTACATTATTGAATGTATATTCAAAAGTGCCGTCTTTGTCCGGTGTCAATGTAGTCTTCATACCATGATTATTCAGGACCACCTGTGCGGGTAAGCTCTTGCCGGTTAGCCTGACTTTCAAAGTATAATTATCAAATTCAGGTACATTCATGTCCTTATTCAGAATCTCATATTGGAAGGGTGCCTGGCGTTCAAATACGGTGTTGTTGTGGATCAGGCGCTGTGTGGAGTCTTTGATCAGACTGGGCGCTGCCCAAAGTAAAACTATTAGTACCAGCACCGGGACGAGTGCATATTTAAGATATTTTTTATTTTTTGAAAGATCGATAGCTGATTTAAACTGGATGGGGCGCAGTTCTGCGGTCTTTTGTTCGATACCGGCCAATATAAGTGATTGATCCGGGATAGTTTCCGCTTGTTCTCTTAATTGCAGAATGTTTAACAATTTATCCTGAACATTGGGAAAATGGTCACCTATGATGGTTGCTGCCTGTGAATTGGACAGTGTATCACCTAAGCGGAAATATTTCAGACCAGGAATAAGAATCCATCTGATAAAAGTGAAGATGCTCAGACCGAGAAAGGAGAAAAAGAGTATTTTCCTACCCACCGTATTAAAGTAAAAATAGTTTTCCAGCAGGGCAATAATGAGAAAATAACAAGTAGCGAAGCCCACCACATATAGCGCACCCCGAATA
>CAZGKN010000015.1:0-10991 GCA_964525915.1 uncultured Saprospiraceae bacterium
CGGAGTAACAGGTACTTATACGGTGGAAATACGGCTAAACAACTGCACCAGTACTTCGAAGATTACCATTCCTGAATCAACAAAGGACAATTTTGCATGGCCGGATGTTCAGGACACCACACTTTGTTCGGATAGTCAAGTCCTCTACTGGTACACAGATACGACTTATACATACCAATGGGCGCAGCACAACCGCGCTTCAAACAGCAATGCATTCTGGGCAGGCGCCGGTGATGTAACCCTGACGGTAAGAGATACTGCTGGCTGTACCCGACTAGACCAATGGACTGTATCAGTCAGTGATGAAGAAAAAGATCTTGACTTTCTGTTACCGGTAGAAGGCTTGTTAGGAGTACCGGTGACAGCGATCGACATTTCCGACCCGAAACCGGACAGTATTCGCTGGACACTGGATGATGCTTATCTGACAGCTTCTCAGATCATCGAAAATCAGTTACATTTCATCTATGCAGACCCGGGTATATACACGATTACGGCTGATATCTGGTCTGGTGATTGTCATGTCACGATTAATAAACAATGCACCATCTATAGTACAAAGGACAGCCTGCAATTCCCTCAGACCAATAATCATCTGAATGTACTGGCCAATATGATGGTTTATCCTTCTCCCAATACCGGTACTTTCAAACTAAGCATGGAATACAATCAACTCCTGCCGGGGAAAATATTTATTTATAACAGCGAGGGAAACAGGATTTATTCACAGGAAGTAAATCCACAATTCAATTTTGAATTACTGCCCATCGATATCCATGATACGCAGTCAGGCATCTATTCTATCGTATATCGTGCAGTGACAGGAGAAATACATTGGCGCAACTTTATAATAATCAAATAATGAAAATTATAAATATACTAAACAGACCAGGCGATGACCCTCTAATTTCCTTGTCAGACCCCTTCACCCCTTCTGGGACAAGGGAATCAGAGGATCATATATTAACCCAATTGATGTAATTAAAATAAAATTAATTTATTGAAATATTATTTACAAATATTATTCCTCTTCTTGTTTATTTACAGTGGCATTAGCCAGGATGTAGAAAGTACTTACACTACACTCAAAGATCGCTGGCAGCACAATCCGGTATTAATTTCCGGCGGTCTGGGTATAAATACTACTTATTATCATTCCGGACTAAACTCAAATCTCAGCACACCATTTATGTACAACCTCTATGGTAATCTGGATCTGGATATCCTGGGGATTCAGGCGCCAATGGGCTTGTTTTACTCAAATAAAAATAGCTATTACCGGCTGCCGGCTTATCATTTCGTAGGTGTCAGCCCATCGTACAAACAACATACACTACATCTGGGCGACCGGAATATGAGTTTCGGTCCCTACTCCTTTGATGGCATGGGCTATACTGGTTTAGGCATAGAATCGGGGCTTGAAAACTGGAAGGTAAGAGCCATGTATGGACGGATTCGCAAAGCGACACTACGCGATGCGATGGTGCACAATAATCTGGAGAGCGCTTATCGCCGTATGGCCTGGGGCGCGGCTATCGGCTACACGAAAGAAGATCTGGAGTTGGAATTAAATCTATTCCATGCAGCAGATGATGAAAACTCAATTCCACTGGCCAATCCCGATTCCATCAAACCACAGTCCGGAACGATTCTGGGTGTAAAGGCAGCAAAGTCATTCGGCCCCGTACGTGTACATGTTGACTATGCATACAATGTGTACAATGCAGATAAGACCTTAGCGGAACTGGAGGGTAAACATTCGGTCTTCGGAATTTTCCCCGGTTTGCAACTTTATAATAATGCGACAGGCATTTATCATGCAGTAAAAGCAGGTGTTGACCTGGCGATAGTAAAACAAGTACTCAGCCTGAATTATGAGCGTATCGATCCGGGTTATATTTCAGTAGGCACCTTGTATTTTAATAATGATAAGGAAACCATCTCAGGCAGTTTAAGGGCATCCATTTTTAAAAACAAGGTTAATGCTGTCATCTCTTTAGGTGGAGAGCGCAATAATCTCGCACATGACCAGATCAATACGTATCACCGGTTTGTGAGTTCCCTGAATCTTTCCTGGCTTATTGACTCCAAGACCAGTACGAATATTTCATTTTCCAATTTTTCATTTGACCAGAAATCTTATATCTCACCTGCCCCATTTATCGATCTGGATACGCTGGTCCTGACACAAAATAATCTGAATTATGGCATTTCGATACTAAGACAATTGGGGGGCACTGATCGCTTAGCACTACAATTGACACACAATAAAGCAAGAGCACTCAATAATGGCATAAATAATCCTTCTTCCGAAATTTCAAATACGCTGGCGAATCTCGGTTATATACACAATGACGAGACGCACAAACTAAGCCTGGGTGCGAGCATTACCTATACACACTTATCACATTTCTCAGGCACCAACAGTATGTACGGCCCGACATTCAACCTGAATAAAAAATTCTTTACTGATAGACTCAGTTCCTCGCTAAATACCGGATATTTTTTCGGCAAATCGAATGAAAATAAAACCGGAATATTTCGTATTTTCTGGTCAAATGAATTCCAATGGAAAAAGAGTATTACTATTGGCACTCAACTGATGTTCACCCATGCCAATGGTGATGTACGCAGTAAATCAAATGATTTTATGGCCAACGCATTATTCCGGTACACCCTGGAGAATAAGGCTTTGATCAAAACATTTTCAAAAAAATCCAAAGTAAATGAAAACAATAAATAATTACAGACATAAAATCAGCTCTTCTCTGCAAAAAGCTTCCGGATCTGCATACCTATACCTGACTAAAAGCTTATTTAAAGTAATTTTTATTTTTTTATTTTCAATTTATTTACCCACACAAGCAAATAGCCAGTCAAATGACCTGGATACTTTATCCCGGAGAGTGTATAAATTAATTACGCATTTTGCTGACAATGTAGCAGCATTGAAACGAGCAAAAGCAGTGATTGATACTGCACTCAAATACGATCATTATCTATTGGACTATACCAAAGACACACTAGTTAAGCTGCCTTTGATCGTAGTTAATAAACAACTCAATAACACCCAATACACACTCGTCATCAGTAAAATCGACATCAGACCCCGATACATTCAGGTAGAGGCTTTTGCACGTATAAAAACAGCCAAGGGGAAGGAGATTTATTTCGGTTCGCCCGACCTGAAATTGTCCGGCAGTGGAGGAATTGTCGGTGATTTTCGTCTTGGCCTGTTGAATGACTTTGCCTTTGATGTCGCACAGGATAAAGCACGGATTACACTGCGGCAAATCAGTCAGGACAGAGGTTGCTTCATCGCTTTTGACTGTGATGGTTTCAAAGAGTTGGTGATTGATGCACAGGCTGAGCTCTCACGCGACTGGGTGCTACCTGTAGATAATAATGGTAATCCTGTCAAAAATGGCAGCGTGAAAACTGATTTTTTCACCCGGGTGCGTGATTTCAATGACTGGTTTGTGAAGATCAGCATACCCGACTTTACGCTGACGGATTATGATGATGTCGCCATTTCAGTCAAAGACGCGATTATCGACATGTCTGACTCTTACAATGATCCGGATATGGTGTTCCCGCCGCATTATTTCGACGAACCGGATGAAGGCACTGACCCACATTCATTAGACCAAAATCAATTACTCGACCTGACACAGAATCCGGGTGGTGGCACTGATGACAATAATAGTGGAAATCAAATTAGCATCTCTCAGGATCAAAATGATACGACAGACACAGATACCAATAATGAAACAAACCAATCCTGGCGGGGATTTTACCTCCGGGAGTTCAAACTAACCTTACCTAAAGAATTTGCAAAACGCGATTCTACCGAGCGGATTGCCATTCTGGCCAGAAACCTGCTGATCGATACGCGGGGCGTCTCCGGAGCGATAGAAGTGGAAAATATCCTGCCACTGGAGGAAGGACGCATGCAGAAATGGGCGTATTCAGTTGATCGGGTCGGTGTCAGTTTTCTGCGGAGCAAATTATATAGCTTTTATATCGGTGGACGAGTCGAATTGCCAGTGGCAGCTGAGAAACAAACACTGGCTTATGATGGCAGTTACAATATCCGACAGGGCAATTTCAGTCTGACGGTTTCTCTGGTCGATGCGTTGACTTTTCCGGTCTGGCAGGTGGCTACAGTCTCACTCTCACGTGGTTCGTATGTCAATATCAGTGTAGATGACCACAAGTTCCGGCCCTTTGCCTGCCTGAGCGGTTCTATGACAATCAACTCACAGGATGATAAAGGTAAATCAGAGCTGGAGGCACCAGGCATCTATTTTGAAGAATTGAAACTGGCTACCTATAAGCCGTACATCAGCATCAAATCACTTGCACTTTCCCGCGAGGTGAAGTTGCGCGGCACACCTATCTCTATTACCCAAATAGGTATAGTGAGCAAGGGTGAGTTTATCGGTCCATTTATGGGCGCAGATGTCAACCTGGATAAAGAGAGCGATAATGGCATTCAGGCCAGCCTGAGTGTGGCTGTAATGGGCAAAATCGTTGAAAAAGAGGACAAGCAACGCTTCGTTTATGATCACCTGGATATCAAAGACGGATCACTTGGAGCTAAGTTCCCCTGTTTTGAATTTTCAGGTAGTATAACACCTTTCGTAAGTGATCTTACCTATGGCAAGGGGTTTCAGGCGACATTACATATAGCCATTAATCTCAAAGGTGATTCACAGCAAGCGCCAAACGATAAGAAAACATTTAGTTTTTCACTGGATGCCTTTGGGTTATTTGGCAATGTGGATTCCTACCGTTACTGGGCGGTTGATGCCAGTGCTGATTTCTCACCGGGTATCACGCTGGGTGGTGTGACACTTACCGGATTTTCCGGTGGAGCTTACAAGCACATGATGATGACTGCCAATGGCGGCAAACCACCTAAGCTGGGTGTGACCAACAGCGGTAATATTTATCAGCCTAACGAGGAAGTTACTTTAGGCTTGAGAGCCGGTGTGAGGATGCAGTTTTCCGGTGTCAAATCATTGTCAGGCTCAGCTATGTTGCAGTTTGAATTTGTACAAAATGGTCTCCAACGAATATTTACCCAGGGAACTGTCGAACTACAGGTACCAATGGATAAAGTACCAGGCTTAAATAGCGTAGTAAGTAAGATCGCCAAATATGCAAAGCCAAATATTGGTGACCTGGTAAAAAGCCTGCGTAAAGCAGACGCAGATGACATCAAACAGGATTGCAATAATACAGCTGAGGCGGTATTCACCATGGATCTCAATTTTGAAGAAAAAAGATACCTGGCTACCCTTGATTTTACTATCGCTATGTACAATGGTTTTCTCACCGGCGGTGGCCATTCTGAAATCCTGGCCGACTTCAAAAACAATAAGTTCCACTTCTTTATGGGGACATTTGCGGCACCGCTCTATCTGAGAGCTGGTATTGGACAAAGTGAGGTATCGGCTGAGGCCTATCTAATGTTTGGCAATGACATTCCGGGTTTTCCACCGATAAATCCACAGGTCGCACAACTGCTACAAATCTCCACCAGTCAACGTCAGGCGGATGTCAATAAGAATATGGAATATGTAGCCAATGGTGCCGGAATGTTAATGGGCGCCGGGGTTCATCTGCAAATAGATAATTGCATCTGTATAGGTCTATGTATACGTACTCAGGCTAATGCAGATGTGGGTTTTGATGCCGGTTTCCTGAAGTTTCCTGATGCACAGCGCTGTGGCAATGGTGGTGGACTAGGTATTCATGGCTGGTACAATTTAGCTCGCTTTTATCTGGCTATCGGTATAGAAGTGGGCAGATACAGGCGATGCAAGAAAAATTACCACAAATGGGCTGATCTGACGCTTGGTGTATTTCTCGAAGGCCAATTCCCTAATCCGGTCTATCTGCAAGGGAAGGTGTACATTAATGTCTGTGGATTTAGTTTTAGTTCGGAGTATAAAAAAGGAGACAGATGCTTGTAGGAGTAAGAATGACAATATTGACACTGGTGATGTGCTTCACTTGGGTTCTGACTGCGCAGACAAGTTACTATCGTACGTTTGCTAAGGTAAATAGCAATGGGATTCTCAGGTCACGTATCACTAGTTTTGATTCACTGGAGGTCATGCAATTGCGTGATGGTAAAATCATATATCAATTATGGCAGGGTAAGCACATGCTTCATCAGCGTACACTCAGCAATGGTAGTATTGCCGGGCTGGAGTTATTGACCCGGCTAGACAGCAATTATTATTTACACGAGATGTATGATATTCTTTCTGACACCGGACAAGTGGTCTCCATTGACGATGCATATTCTGTTCTGACCTTCCTGTCATTTTTTTATTTTCCCTGCGGGGAATGGTTGGGACAGGGTACACAGGATACGGTAAAACCAGGAGTATATGATGTCAAATATCTCCTGAGTATGCACAATATGAAACCCAAACTCATTGGCTCCATAAAAATAAATACTGCTGAATGGAAAAAAACACCGGTTACACCACCTGCTCCTACCCTCAAATGTGGCAACCTGACTGTAGAACTAACGCTGAATGCTACTTCTTGTAAAGGTTATTACCTCGGCTTTAATGCTCAACGGCGAAAAAAAGGGACAGAAAAATGGGATTTCATTTCCGATATCATCAATGTCAATCCTTACTATGAAGCGAAATATGGCGATGGCCGCTATCTGCACAAAATGCAGGATACTCTGCCGGAAAATCATGTTCCTTATGAATACAGGATTATTGGAATGGATTATTTTGGTGAGTATGGGCCACCCGGTCCGGTGGTCGAATGTTCAGGTGCAAAACCTTATACCGGTTATGTAGTACCGCTTCTACCGGAGATGGAGAATGATTCAGTAGCGATATTAAATTGGGAGATAAAGGAAGAATATTTACCGGAGGTAAAATCAATCGACCTGCTGTACAGTAAGGACTCGCTCGATGGAAAATATACACTTTATAAAGAAAGTATCGAACTTAGCACACGCACACTGAGAATAGATGTCCCTAATCCTTATGGCACTTTCCGCTATCGGATCAATACGATTTATGGGCAGGAAGCATTGTCCTCTCCTTTTTATGTTCAGCGATGGGATACAAAACCACCGACAGCGCCTGTAGATCTCAAAGGCACGATAGATTCGACAGGGATAGTACGCTTACACTGGACCGCTAATAAGGAGAAGGATCTCTGGGGCTACCGGATCTTTTTTGCCAATAATAAGACCGATGAATTTAGCCTTTGTTCGGCCAACATCAGTTCCAACACTAAGTTCAATGATACTATCCGTCTCGATAATCTCAGTCCGGAAATTTATTATAAGATAGTCGCACTGGATCTCCGGGGAAATATTTCTCCATTCTCTGATATCCTTACGATTACCAAGCCGGATACCATTCCACCGGCACCAGCATTTATCAAAGTTATTCGCCAATACAAAAACACGCGTGTTCTATTGATTCGGGCAGTTGGTGGAGGCAGTCCGGATCTACATAGTCAGGCGCTCTATCGTAGAAATACTACAGAAACAGCATTTAGCCTTATATCACCACTTGGACTGATGCCCACAGATTCTGTATTGATAGATTCGACGGCTGATTACGGACATTTCTATGAATATAAAATACTCGCAACCGATCGGAGTGGTAATACGCGATGGTCACCTGTACGTGAGTATGAAGTAATGTTTATTGGTCTTCGGCCGGTATTAAGTCACATTCAGGCTGAGCAGGATACGGTAAAGAAAACCACGCTACTGCAATGGACACCACCTACAGATAAAAACTGTAGCCTGGAGCTGTACAGAAGCAATGAAAACGGTCTCTTCAGCCAATACAGAACGATTCCGGCAGACACCGGTGAATGGGAAGAAAAGTACACTGAATTGAGTTACAAACCAAGCTATCAGGCAAAAGTAATCTATCCGGATGGGACCAATTCCCGACTGATATCCGTCCCGTCAAAATATTCACCTGATGAAACCAATAAATAACCTAAGATGAGCGCAATGGTAGTCAAGCTAACAAGAGCAAAAATCAAAACTGTATTTTCTGTTTACCTCTGGTTTTTCCTCTCAATAACCATAACCCATGCCCAAACCTACCCCGTACAAGTCAGTTGTCACGTCATACCACCGGTAGGTGTATCACTTGCCGAACTGCAATATGCACAGATACCAAAGATACAGGCCTCACTGACGCTCATCGATCTGGCGCGACCGGCGTATGACGTGCGGCTACGCATCACCATCGAGGGGCAAAACCTCATACTGCGCAGCCGGACTGTCCTGTCCCTGCCCCCGATCAACCTGAAAGCCGGTGTACCGTTGCTCATTGATCCGGCTTTATTGATTCCATACTTTGACATCAACAATCTGGACATCAGCGGGATGGATCGTCAGACCTTCATACAGCGCGGGATGCGGCTACCTGAAGGCCCTTACAATATCTGCATAGAAGCCATGGATTATCACCGTCCCGGTAACCTGGCTGTCTCCAATAGCGCCTGCGCACCTGTGATGGTAGCTGAATATGAACCACCGCTGCTCCTGCCACCGGACCTGAGCAATCAGATACTTTTCGACCAGCAGCCTCCGGCGTTTCAGCAGGCGCTATTCACCTGGCAACCACAGCATTTTGGTCTGTTTCCGGTAGAGTATGAACTACGTATCTATCGCCAGATGCCCGGCATGGAACAATTGCCACGGAATATCATCCGTACCCAATCGGCGCCGTACATCAAGGTGCGCACTACCACAACCTTTTACGCCCTCAGCCCATTAGATCCACCCTTACTGACTGATGAGACCTACTATGCCGAGGTGCAGATCTTCCCTATAGGTTATCCGGCCATCTTCAGGAATCAGGGTATATCGCAGTTAGTCACCTTCAGGATCACTCCGGAAGAAACAAAAAACTGTTCAACCCCACAGGAATATGCCGGGCATAGCATTACAGCCGGTGTCGCTGTGCAGTGGAAGACGGCTACCCACTGTGACAGTTTCATCACCGAGCGGCGGGACAGGGACGATGGCAGCCTGGTTTACCATAAGCTGCATCTGGAGGCAGGCAGTGAACTGCGTGACACTGTCCGAGAAGTTTATTCCGGCCACAGTTATGTCCTGCGTACAGGGTGTCTGTGTACCCAGGACACGGCTTACAGTGACACCATACAAATAAATTTCCGGCGACCATCGGTGAAGATTCCGGACTACGCCTGTGGTACCGAAACAGAGATGTCCGAGCCAATCACCACCCTGCTGCCTGTGTTGAAAGAAGGCGACACACTGATCGCAGCAGACCTGCGCGTGATTGTTAGACAGGCAAGTGGGGCCAACGGTATTTTCTCCGGCAAGGGGCATGTAGAGATCCCCTATTTCAAATATGCCCGTGTCAACGCGGTGTTTAACGGCATCACCGTCAATGACGAGCACCGCCTGATCGCCGGCGAACTACACGTCATCGGCCTGGGACAGAACATCCTCAGCGATGACGTCGTCGATGGCCTCAATAACCTGCACCATGACCTGCACGACATATCTGACGGGCTCGGCGAGATCACCGGCAAGCTCGACAGCATCAACAAGGTGCGGGACATCCTGGACAATAACCTCCCTCCCTGGCTCATCGACTCACTGCAGATCATCCGGGACTTACTCGCCAATACCACTGATGATGGCCTGCGTGATAAGCTACAGAAGCTACTGGATGAGCTAAATCAAAAGAAAGCGGACTGGGAGTTGATGTATATAAATATCGTAATTGAGTGCCTTAATCAAATTAATGATGAAAATGATTCGCTAAATAACATTATTGTATCCAATTTGGATGAGAGCGTAGAAAAAACTTCAGGTTATGTACAGAACATTCAAATTACCCCGGATGATCCCGAGCCCCCCGATAAAGATAATTTTATTGGAATGCAAATTGAAGAAAATTCTATTACTTTAGAAGAGTACGCCAGGGAAAACCCGGAAGAGGGAAAAGAACTGATGGAATTATCTAAAGCGAAAAGCAGATATATTCAAATGATAATGGTTAGAAAATTAGTCAATGAATATGAGGTAGAAGACGGCAAACTTAAAGTATTGCTACTGGTCGGACTTTTTATTGACCTGGGGCAGAACATTGTCCCTAAAATAAAATATGAATTTGAAAGTAGGGGATGGGATATGAATAAGATCTCAAAAGAGAATGCTCAGGTTGTGTCAAATTGTACAAAATATGTAGCGGAGGATATCAATGTAGTGTATTGGAATATAAAGTAATAAATTATGAAATTCAGACTTAATAAATTAATAATTAATTTCCTTGTATTTCTATCAGGTTTTGTATTCATTATTGGAAAAAGCTTTGGCGCTTCAACAGATAGCCTGCCCACCTTTGATCTAAATAAAGTACTTGATACAATATTTCAATATAAACAGCAAGAATACCTGACATTTATCCATAACCGCCAAACAGGACTGGGCACTTCGAATATTTTTCAGTTTCAGCTTGATAGAGAATTATTAAAATACTGGAAGAAATATACTTATCATAAAGAAAATAATCAATGGGAATCAGTCGGGTTTAAAAATGAGAATAATATCAAGATAATTAGCTCTATTGACGATTATATTTCAACTTTTTTAGAAATAAATAAAGATTTCCCTCAAATATACATTACAAAATTATCGATGGATGATAAGATTTTGTGGAATGATATTTTTGGTCAGAAGGCGCAACAAATCAGCAATACTTCTGACATGATTGATTTAGTTGGGCAGAGTAACGATTTTAATAAAGAAAGGATTATCCGTGCAATAAAGGATCATGTCGCAATTTTCAATGCATTTGTAAAGTCTGTTCCAACGGAAGGTAAACCATTTTATAATCTTATAATCAATAATTTAAAATTTGCGAAAAAGGATAAAAATACACTTGAAGATATATTGACCCCTCTGACAATATATGATGTGATATTCAAATCTCGGAATCAGA
>CAZGKN010000015.1:11001-41615 GCA_964525915.1 uncultured Saprospiraceae bacterium
GGACGGACAAATAACCTGCATCTTACAGCAGATGAAACAATATAATTCCATCGGCACACATAAAGATCAAGCACCCTATTCCTTTTGTATGGATTATGTCCAATCAACGATGGATCTTCTGGACGACAAGTTAATGTGCAGTTCATTAGATAGTTTAATAGAAAAACCTCAAACAAATTTCCAGATTTCGATTCCATTGGACTCAATGAAGGAAGAGTACAATGATCTTGCGGAGAAATTTGCTCGCAGGGTCGAAAAAGCTTTTGTTGACAGGAAATCAGTACAATTCAATTATTATTCCAAAGAATTATTTCAAATAGTTGATATTGATGACAATGTTCCCATGGGACACAGAGATTCCAGATTAGACGACAAACTCGCATTTCTCTATGATAAGAGTGATATTTTTCTGGTTGGAGTGAGTGGCAGCAGTCCATTTAGTTTAAGCAAAAACCTATGGAATGGATTTGCTTTATTAGTCCTTGAAAAAATAAACCGTACTGTTGTACCATGTAACATTGTACTGGTTACAATCCCTTATCATAGTGAGCAGCATGGGTATGATCATTACGACAGGATGATGCCGGGTGTCGCATTTGACCCAAGTACAATGGATATAGTCGGTCTGTCTAAATCATTCCACCATATCAAATACTCAAGAGATGTAATCGATAGCACATTTAAGTGGTGCAGAAAAAATGTGGATATTTTTGTACTATTTAAAAATGCCAATGGCACACTGAATTATAGTATCGATAGTATCCGCAATGGTGCTGGTGCCGGGTACGATGCAAATATTGAAATAATTTGTTATTTAAATAAATATTTTAATACTATTTCATCTTTATCACCTCCGGATTCTCTACTACAATTCGAAGATGGGAATCGGGGCAACAATAGAACAAAGAAGAACCCTGATTATGAAGCACAGTTACTGGCTTATCACCTTGAATTAATGCATTTAAATCATTTAGCCGAAACCACTATTCATGACCCTGATAGCTGGGGCACAATAGCACAGGATAAAAGTTTCATCGAATTTAGAATACCATTCATTATTCAGGATTATTTGTACAATTATGCCTTTAAAAGTAATTGGGGTAAATTTTGTACTGATTTTAAAATCATTTTTGATCTTTTCCAAATCAATGAACTTCCGGATTTTAATAAAATTAATGCTTTTGACTCGTATGAGAATGAAGGGTTATTAGTATTTGATCAGATATTATATAATTCAAGTGGCCTGGCAGGACTTATTCCTGGGATTGATAATCTGGCAGATATCACCGGGCTAATCTATGCAAGTATTCGGGGCAATAGCGATCAAATGACTGCTTATACTGCCGGCCTTGCCATAGCTGGTGCCGGTGCGCTTACTATCAAACTGGCAAGAGGTAGTTTCGATATAGCACACACTTATTATATTGCAGCAAAGGGCAGGTTTTACCGTGCGATAGGTCAGAGCATGCATGCCGTAAGCGCCGAAAAAGATTTACTTTCACTGGAAGTAGCTAGATTGCTGGATCTGGATCCGCTGGATGCCAATTCCATACCTGAACAATTTACCACAAGTGCCCTGGACAAGCAATATGATTCACATCAAATCTCTTATCTACGTCATGATATACCGACTGATCAAAAGCTGTCCTATATCCAGATATTAGGAAGTGAAAGCAAAGACATCTATCCCTTCCTGCGGGAAAAATCACTACCCCAACTGGAAAATATCGTCGATGCCATCACAGATGCCGAAAAACGACTATCTTTAAGCTCCATTTTAAAGAAAATGGATGACGCTACCCTCCACACACTGGAAAATGATCTGGCAGGTGAGAGCGGTGAGGGGCTGAGGACACTATTCAGGGAGAAGCCGGGATGCGTTAGGGCGTGGGAGGGACTTGTAGATAGGCCGGAATGGGTTAGAAAAAATACAGATTTATTAGCTAAGATTGCAGATAAGGGTGATGATTTTATTGCAAGAGTTAATAATTTATACAGCCCTTCTGTAATGAAGCTTCCCCCTAATTTAAAACCTCCAAATAGTCCTCCAGGTATTTATAATGGAATTGAATATGATATTTTTGGATTTCCCAAATTGGAGTCCTTTGTTTCTAATAATAACCATGTTGTAAAAATAGTGATGGATGGAACAAATGGAGATTATATTAAAGCTTATAATGAGTTAAAAAGAGTTGTAGGAGAAGGCAATATTCAATTCACTAACAATTACGGGTCTTCATTTAGATTAAAACAAAACGGTGAATGGTCAGATCAGATATATACTTGGCATCACCATCAAGATGGGGAAACTATGATGCCTGTCTTGCAGGAAATTCATCAAAGTATTCAAAATTATCATACAGGAGGGCGATCTATAGTTAATAATAATTTAATTGGATTATTTGATCCACCACAATTTTAATATGAAAGGAATCGAATTGTTAAGGTCAGCCAAGAGTCATTTAAATGACTTGCAACTTCCTCCAAAATATTCAATTTTCAGCCAAAATTTTAAATTAGGGAGAAATGCACTTAGAATTGAATATATAAACATCAATGGGGAATTAATACAGCTGAATAGTATTAATTATATTACAGATGGTTACGATAATGTACTTTCGCATTTTTTAGACTTATCCAGTTTGCGTCAAGAGTTATTGGATTATTTAAACAAAGTGCAAGAGTATAATTCTGATGGATTTATCAAAATAGGATTGTTTGATATTAATGATTCTTTGCTTCTTAAAATAGATGGTATTGATGTAGATTCAATTTGGATTTGGAGCGGCGATTGGGGTGATAATCGACCTGAATACAAAAGAGTAGCATCCAGTATTTTTGATTTTATTGAGGATCTTGAACTTATCGTTATTCAGATTAATTTAATGGTTAGGGCGGTTGCACTAAAACAACTCTACAAAAACTGGGGGGAAGATTTTTGGCGAGTGAGGGAAGAGGGCACTGAAGTTTAATTATATCAAATACTAATAGATTGGGTTGACTAATTAATGGTTGTCTTAATAGATATGATTTTGAATTTCTGAATTCGAAAGATTAAAGCGCCGCCACATTTTTCTGCAAGAAGTCAATAAATTTTTTCTTTGTGATCACAGTCTCGACTAATCCAAATATAATAGAATTATAATTATAAATGGGCGGTAGTATCAGCCCCTCGCACAAAACTCTAAGCTAAAAGATACTGTAACCAATGAAATAGTTCATAGCGGCATGGCCTGGGCTATCTGGGATGGTCTCGCACAGCAATTTGACCCTACTCAAAATTGTTTATTTGCTCACAATGTGGCGGCTCTCGCCTCTCCTGTGGCTATCTCCTTTATCATTCCCGGTGTTGCGGGGACAGTAATAGGCCCTTTCATCAAGCCAATACTACAGATACAGAAACTGGCTGACCGGCTCGATATTGTAGGTATAGTTGGAAGCAAGGTTACATCTCTGGCATTCAAGACCGGTTTCCGTGCCGGCAAGGTTATCAAAAAAGAAGTAGAGTTTCTGATTAGAAATAGTGACGGCAAATTAAGTCGGGTCGTAGGTGACCTGGATGAAAACCTTGGTGGAAAGCTTTTACATGACCCTGATGGAATAGTTCACTATGATAACCAGCCCGTAGTCAGCATGGACCACACGCTTTATCACCTGTTTGAAAAGATTAATGATCTGTTCTCCCGATTGACAAAGTCAGATGCTGTTTTCCGGCCTGAAATATATCGGGATTTAGACGAGGTATTTAGCGCATATCTCCAGAAAAACAAACAAATCACACTCTCCGAAGTCCTGGATGATATCCCTTACTGAAGACACATCTGCCAGTTGCATAAACAGCATACTTACCAAATATGTCCAACTGTCTATACCTTTATTATACTTATCTGTTTGATGCTTGTTTACAATCCTTTTGAAAATGTTCCGATTCAGATGATGTAGAACTTGACTGAATAGTGTAATTTTACTCACGGTTCTTTTTGTTATGGTTCAACCCTAATTTAGGGAAAAACTGAAGAACCGTTTTTATTTCTCTCAATTTTTATTTTGGACGCTTGTGATTTCTGCTATCCATAAGCTGCCATTAAATTCATTCAGGAAAACACGTAATCTATGGGATGAATACCTGAAATTTAGCACTACAAATTTGTATCTTCCAAAGACCACCTGATAGTCATTATAAAAAATACAATTAGTGAGCCACTGGAACCAGGATAAAATAAATACATCTTTATGTGACTTATAAAAAGCTGTAATATTCTATTTATATTTAATTTTACTGGATGGACTAACTTATCTGCCATGAAACAAATACGTGTAGCAATTTATGAGGACAATAAAGCTCTTAGAGAGATTCTTGCAGCAATTATAAGGGAGTCTGAAGATTTTGAATTGGCGGGTGAGTTTGGTCATTGTTTAGATGCAATTAAAAACACGAAAGCCTATCAGCCGGAGGTGATTTTAATGGACATTGACATGCCACAGAAATCAGGTATTGAAGCAGTCAAAGAAATAAAAAGTGCGTTTCCTACCGTCGAAATAATTATGAACACGGTATTTGACGATGATGACCGTATCTTTAGAGCTATTCAGTCCGGTGCAACCGGTTATTTGCTTAAAAAAAATTCCTTGTCCACACTACTCAATAGTATAAAGGATGTAAAATCCGGTGGAGCACCTATGAGCCCCGGCATAGCACGCCAGTTATTAAAAATGCCATGGATTAGCCAACGGGAGAAGAATCACGAACATGATTTATCTGACCGGGAAATGCAAATTATGGAAAACTTATCAAAAGGTCTGAGTTATAAAATGGTAGCGGACGAGCTTCATATAAGCATTGATACAGTAAGGGCCTACATAAAAAGGATTTATGAAAAACTACACGTACATAGTGTTACTGAAGCAATTCATAAAATATTCATAGATAAAAGCAAATAAAGGTCCTGAGTCTTTATTTTTGTAATATGAGTAAGGCTGAAATTTGGTTTGATCGATTACTCCTCTGGGGTTGCCTCTTTTGTTTATATTATTCGCAAATATTGGCACAAACTCGTGTATTTGATCATTATGGGCCAAAGGAGGGATTAGTCACAAGTCAGGTTTTATGCATCTCAAAAGATAATCATGGATATCTTTGGCTGGGAACAGAAAATGGGCTGGCACGGTTTGATGCTCATTCATTCCGATATTATCATCACAATTACAAAGATACACAGACTTTATCATCAAACTATATTTCAAGAATACAATGTGACAATCATAATCGAATATGGATCAATTCGGGTTCCAATCTGAATATTCTGGATATTACCACAGGTAAAATACTAAGGTATACTGATCAAAATTTTAAAATAAATTCAACCAAAATTACCCAATTCTACTATGACCAGAAGCATGACACAATGTGGATTCTCTCACAATCTGGAATTTTCTTCAATACAGGAAGGAATATTTCAATTCAAAAAAAAATATTCCCCAGCGTAGAAGGTAGAATTATTGAAATATTTAAATGGAGCAATAATAGGTATATACTTGCAGGTGATAAAGCATTGTACGTATATGATGCACATAAAAGAACAACAAAAGTATATCACCAACCAAATCACAATGTAAACAGGGATGATGGTTTTCAATGTATTTATGCTGACAATGACTCTATTATCTGGGCCGGACTTTGGGAAAGTGGATTGTTTATGCTTAATGTCAATACAGGGGAATCAAGGAATTTTTATTATGATGATCCCACAAAAATACAGAATGGAATAAATGATATCCAGAAAATCAAGAAAGGTGATGAGGATTTATTTTTAGCAACGATGAGTGGTATAATAACTTTTAACATCAAAAAAAAATCATTTACCCGCTACACCTCTGACAACATTTTTAACCCATACGGAATCACCGGAGAAGGATTTTCGCTTTTTACCGACAATCATTCAATTTGGATTGGCACTAATTCAGGCCTGCATAAATATGATTTGTTTAAGAATTTTATAAAAAGTATAGACCTAAATCTAAATAACACCATTAATAAATTTAAACCTCAGGATATTTGTTTTGAAAAAAATAGTAACACACGGGATAGCATAGCCTGGGTTTCATTTGCCTATAATGGAATTTACAGATATGACCTCATCAATCAGGAACAAATATCCATGCCAAATTCATTGGTTACCTTACTGGAAAATAAGATAACAGGCCCATATAAAATGATGATAGATAGGAGAAATATCTTCTGGATAAGCGCTGAAAAACAGCCTCTGATAATCTTCGATTTAAAAAATAATATAATGTTAAAGTATCAGCTACCTGAAACTTTCAGGGGAGTTGCTTTATCGATCAATGAAGATGAATCGGGAGCTATTTGGCTGGCAACGCCAAATTCATGGTATAAGGGTATCAGACAGGGGAATAAATTCTTATTTACTGAACCTAAAGAAATATCAGCTAAAATAAATAATGAATACCCGGATATAGCACCAGTACCCTATCTCTTCACCTTAGATCTGAAAAGTAATATCTGGTTTATCGGGTATGGTGGTAAAAATAAAATTCAAATGCTATTTTATTATGATTTTCAAAGAAAAATGCTCTATTGTATGGATGAGTACAAATTTCCAGAAATAAAAGCATTAGGCTGGATAAACGGAATGTTTATGACCTCACGCCAGGAGTTAATGATTTATGGACGTTCAGGCTTTGGGTATATCAGAAACGATGCAGGTAAGTTTAAGTTTACACCATACAGTAAAATAGCGACGATTACTTTGATTAATTCAGAATTTGCCGTAGAAGATTATACGGGGAATATAGTTTTTTCAAACGATAATGGTATTTCGTATCTCAATAGGGAAAGTTCTATTCTGTCCAAATTTTCTAGATATAATTCTTCAGTTGGCAACACTGTACTACCGGGAATATACCTTAGTACCAACAATCACAGAGTATATCTCAGCCAGAAGGGATCGATCGCATTTTTTGACCCGGAAAAGCTAAATATTTCAGCTCCCGGCAAAATTTATGTGACAGAAATCTCCATAAGTGGATATCAACCAACGAATGAAATTCAAAGTGGAGATATCATCCACTTACATCACTATCAGAATCAAATTCAATTGTCAGTATCAAATTTATTTTATACTAATTCTGATTATTCCAATTATTTCTACAGATGGTCAGAGAAAGATGAATGGAAAAGAAATCCCAATAATCACTTTAATTTTTCTAATCTTTCGACCGGACAGTATAAACTCCAGATAAAAAGCTCCAATTCATTTGGTGTAATTGGAAAAGATATTTTCACCTTGGGGGTTATTATTTCTCCTCCTTTTTATAAAACCTGGTGGTTTTATCTCATTTTAAGTATCTTAAGTATCAGCGGAATTTATTGGATATTTAGAAACAAAGAACAACAGAGATTAAGACTGGAGCATCTAAGGCATCAAATAGCTAAAGATTTACATGATGATTTAGGGAGCAGCCTCTCCTATATTCGTATCCTGAGTGAAAGTGAAGCAAGAAAAACATCAAAAAGTATCTCATTTAAGAATATTTCTGATAAGACCGCAGAGATTATGAACAATATGTCAGAAATAATCTGGAGCATTAATCCGATGTATGACTCATTTAATAATGTCGTAACACGGTTACAGGACTTTGCTATTGATACTTTGGAACCTTTTGGAATTAATTTAAAGTTTAACATAGAAAATCTCCCTGAGAAATTAAAATTATCGCCTGAGAAAAGGAGACAATATTACCTAATATTTAAAGAAGCGATAAACAATGCAGCAAAATACTCTAATTCAGAAAGTATTATTCTCACTATCCGATATGAAAATAAACACATAATAACTATACTGGAAGATTTCGGAATCGGGTTTGACAATCAATTGATTCATAAGGGAAATGGCCTGAAAAATATGAAAAGCCGTGCTGACCTACTCGGATCAAAGTTGACTATCAAAACAAATGAACAGGGCACTAAAGTCTTTCTTAGTATGAAAGGATAACTCCCGTCTTCTTTATTCTATACCCCGTCTTCATTTTTACTCCTTTATAAAATCAACATACTCTGAAGGATTACTTAAAAAAGTAGGTAAGCAAATCATTTAACAGGTATAAATCTGATTTCCATTATTACATCAATATGTGACAGACAAAATTTTACTATCAAAATTCAGAAGTATAGCTTTGTAAATACTATTTGAATTGATAATTTATTCTTAGTAAAATTTAATCTTTTCAATAGAAAAAACAGATAAGACCTTTGGTTTTTACCAGAGATTTGTTTTTGAACTGAACCGTTTTCAAAAAATAAAAAAATTCACTATGAAGAAAAATTACCTTTTAATAAGCATAATAACATTAGTCGGATTGTCCGGGGAGCTATCCGGGCAATGCCATATACCCCATCTGCAATCAACAGGATATTCGACCGGAGATTGCGGAGTGTACAGCTTTCAGAGTATTTTAGGGAGTGTTCAACAGTCTTATGGGGATTGTGGTGACCTTTACTTCACACCGCCTTTGACGGATGGTGATGGTACTATTTCTAACAAGGATAACCCTGAACCATCAATTATACAAATAACTCCTAACCCAGCTTCGGATTACCTCTTAATAAGAGGGCTGAATGATTTTACTAAATACACTATAACAATTTATTTTTCTACTGGACAAATTGTCGCAGTTTACAATTTGACAGATAAGGAGGAATATATTAATATCTCAGCATTGTCTCGCGGTCTTTACTTCCTAATAATTTATAGCCGAGACATAAAAGCCTTCACTCATAAATTTATTAAAATTTGAAATACACATTTCTAAAAATAATTACCATGAAAAATGCAGTTTTAATTCTCCTATTTTTTCTTACAAATTTTTATTTATTTGGTCAGGGTGGCTTTTCTTATCAGTCCATTGTAAGAAATAGCAGTGGAGTTCCACAAAATGGGATAGACGTCTTTCTTAAATTCAATATTCTTGAAGGATCCTCATCCGGAACACTCTTATACAGTGAGACTCAAACCTTACATTCTGATAATTTTGGATGGATAAGCACTACAGTAGGGACAGGAAATGTTGTTACAGGCATTTTTTCAACTATAAACTGGAACAGCGGCACAAAAGTATTACGCGTAGAATGTGCAGATAATCCCAATGGACCTTATCAGGAAATCTCAAGTTCTGCAATAAATAACTCAATTTTCACTGGACCCAAGGGTGATAAAGGCGAAAAAGGGGATAAGGGAGATGATGGAAAAGGCATCAGTATTGTGGGAACTGTTCCGTCTGTAATTGACCTGGATTCAAATTATAATGGCAACATAGGAGATATGTTTATCACTGAAGATACCGGTACTGGTTATGTATGGAACGGAAATGGCTGGACATCAACAGGTCAAATACAAGGACCAAAGGGAGAAACTGGACCCCAGGGATCGCCAGGTAATCCTGGACCTCAAGGGGATACAGGCCCTCAGGGAATACAGGGCAATACCGGTGCACAAGGCGAACAAGGGCAGCAAGGCGAACAGGGGCCTCAGGGCGCACAAGGGCCTCAAGGCCAACAGGGCGAGCAAGGGCCACAGGGTGCACAAGGACCTCAAGGTCAACAGGGCGAGCAAGGACCTCAGGGGCCTCCAGGCTCCTATACAGCAGGTATCGGCCTATCCATCTCAGGCTCCACAATAAGTGCGCAAACCACAAATGCCTTGTGGAATGCTAATCAATTACAAGGTAGAAATATAGATGCGGCAAGCCCGACACAGGGATATGTTATGAAATGGTTTCCGGCCAACATCCAGCAATGGGAAGCAGCGCCGGATGATAATGGTCAGTGGGATGATGTATCAGGTGGTATAAAATTTCAGGATGTCCATATTCTTAACAATGAAATAAGATTTGGAGCTTCTGGTGGTTCATTAACGGGTTTGTCTAACTCTTTGCTGTTGGGGATAAATGGTACGAATAGTGTTGGCTACTATAGTGGAACTACTGAGTTTGGTCCAGTTATCCACAATTCTGTAAGATTGGGGTCAAGTTCATTCCGGTGGAGCGAAGTATGGAGTGTTAATGGCCTGAACCAGTCATCAGATCGCCGATTGAAAAAAGAAATAAAACCGGTAGCAAATGGATTGGATAAAGTATTGGGGATGAATCCTGTGACTTATCGCTGGAAGCAGGACGATGGACATACTCATGTCGGCTTTATCGCACAAGAACTTGAAGAGGTATTGCCGGAAGTCATTCGTAAAGGCGACAGTCAAAAACGAGGAAATAATGACAGAACCTCATTAGCTGAATCAGATATGTATGCTGTAAACTACTCAGAAATCATACCCGTACTCGTGAAAGCAATTCAGGAATTAAGCCTAAAAGTAAAAGAGTTGGAAGCACAATTAGATAAAAAATAAAAATGAAAGGGCTCATATTTTTCATGACAGGTTTGTGGTGTGTGGCTATTGCTTTAGCTGCGCAATCACAAACCCGTGAGATGATCGACCATCTGAATGAAGGTACTTGTGCTACTTGTCGGGTTGGAGTTAATTGCCAACCTGAACCAAACGCCGGATCGGAAGGTCATACTACCTGGTACAATATAGAAGATTTCTGGGGAACAAAACAAATCATTGTAATTGGGGGAAGAAACTTCAATATTTTCAATGCTACAGAAGCTCAGGTCAATATGATTCGCGAGACAATTGAGATTCTGCCTCCTGAATATATTGCTATTTTGCCGCAAAATTTTAGAATCGGTAATCCCAATCGTCCTTTCGGTATCGCATCTGCCGGAAGACAAATTGGAGGATCAAAATTTTGTACACCTTATGCAGAATCAAATCTTGACTTTGAAAGTATCGTTTTACATGAAGCGATTTTTACCATTAATAATAAAAAACACCGGACTATCCTGCATGAAATAGGTCATTTTTTCGAGAGAAAATATAGCGCTGCCGAACGGATGACCCCTGAAGAACGCAGTCAAAGTTCCTCCTATCTCACGAATGTCTATCATGGCATCACATCCAGCCATCAGGAGACTGTTGCCCAGTGTTTTATGTTCTTTTTCCATCAAATGTACTTTGAAGGCAATAACCGATTAGCCATCCCTAAAACCTTTGATCAGATAAGACCTCAGCCGGCCAGAAAGTTTTATCCCTGGATGTGCAATTTTATCAAACCAATGATTCATGAAACCTCATCCTTATGAAACCATATCGGTATATTATCTTTTGTGGAATAGTTATTCTTGGCATCCCATTTAGCTTGATATGTCAGGATTTCAGTCAGTTTAAAAAAGATAATCCGGTCACTTTGAATGGAAGCTTAAGTGGCGGAATAAACTATCTGGGTACGGAGAATCCAAACATTGATCCCGTCGGTTACAATGCGTCACTGAACCTCCATTTTTCTTTTTTTAGCATAATTCAGATTCCTATATCGATTTCCTATGGAAATTATGGTTCTTCAATCAATACATTATCATTCAAGAGATTTGGAATCAGCCCCTCCTATAAGTTTATAAAAGTGCATGGCGGATATCGGTCATATTCGCTTTCCCCTTACCTTATGTCTGGAATGACAGTATTGGGTGGTGGGATAGAACTCACTCCTAAAAAATTCTATTTTCAGGCATTTGCAGGAAAAATTGCGGATAGATATAATCTGGGTGGTGATTTCTTACAATTCAGAGATGAGACAATTGATTTTTACAACCGGAATGTATATGGGTTAAAGGTTGGTATTGGGAAAACAACTCATCGTTACAGCATCATGGTGTTCCATTCAAAAGACAATCCGAATACCGGAACTATTGACAGCCTTGCTAAATACCACATAACACCTAAACAAAATTTTATCACCGGAGCAGAAATTTATCATCAATTTTTTAAGAATATAAACATTCAGATCAATGGTGCAGCCAGCATTCTGACGAATAATACTAAAGCAGACCCTTTAGATGTCTCAGAAAATGAGAAAAAATGGCTTCAGCGGGCATCATTTCTCACAACGATAAATCAAAGTACGCGATATTCTTTTGCATACGACGGTAAAATTTCATTTCGCGTAAAAACACTAAATATTGGTCTGAAGTATCAACACATTGATCCTTATTACACCAGCCTTGGGGTGGCATTTATGCAGCCGAATTTGAATAATTACCTGCTTGATGTGCAGGGAAGCCTGTTTAAAAATAAGTGTACTATCTTTTCAAATTTCGGAATTCAGGAACTCAATGTAAATGAATTTACCGGACAACGACAAAAAAGAATTGTATTAAATACCAATGTCAACTGGACATTTAATAAGACTTTAGCCCTTCAGGCCTCTTATAATAATCTGGCTCAAAATACCGAAACAAAAATTCAGGAAGTAGCTGATTCACTCCGATTAACAACACATGCTCAGGGTTGGAATGTTGGCTGGACATATAAGCTCGGAAAAGAAAAAGACCGTCCTCATATCCTGACATTGATAATATTACACAACACTTTTGATCTTATACAAAATGATTTGTCTTTAAATACAAATTCAACTTTTAACGGAAGTCTCGGGTATAGATATAACCTTAAAAACAACTGGAATGCCAGCGCAACTCTAATTTACAATGATTTTACACTGGGTGATGGCAAATCAGCCAGCCGATATGGTTTAATCCTGGGTTATGGAAAGTCAATCAACGAAGATCTCAATGTAAGAGCACACAGCAGTTACAAAATCAATTTTACCGACGCCATTCAGGATGGATACATTATCAATGCCGGATTTAATATTCAATGGAAAATATTTAAAAAACACCAGTTAAATCTGAGTTCAAGCGCTTTATGGCGACAAACCCACCTTCAAAAACCCAAAAATGAATGGAGGTGGAGACTTAATTATTCTTACTCATTCTAATCGCACTGATATGAATACTCTACTATATAATCGTATTTTCTTTGTCTTAATTTCTTGTTTATTATCATTATCTGGAATATATAGCCAATCGATTGTTATAAATCTTGCAGGACAGGAAGAGGTCCAGAGCGCCATAGAAAACTTTACTGATCAGATTCTGATTCAGACGATAAACAATACCGGCTTTGATCAGAATGTTTATTTTGAAATTGTAATTACCGGGAATACAAGCCTGGGTGCGGTACGACTGGATAATCACTTAACAGCGAGTTCCAATGAGACTTTGATACCTTTGAGTGGAACCTCTTTTTCCCTTTCTACGCTGATCGAAGATTATCAAAATAGTACATTGGAAGACTTTACTATTACGCCCCCTGCATTAATCACTCAGCTCCAAAGAGATCGACATTTACCCGCCGGTGAATATAGAATATGCCTGGAGGCCAGAAGTGTAGTTGACGGATCACTTCTATCATTGCCCGGCGAAAATAATTGTCTTACAGTCCATGTTATTTATAGAGATCCACCAAATATTGAAACACCTATGCACAACACCTGGGTCGGCGAAAGTGATTTTGATGAAATACAGTTTATCTGGAGCTTGTCCTCCCAACAAGCCGATGATCGGTTTACAGTAGAACTTGTCCGATTTTCATCTCCTTATCAGGCTAATGATTTTATCGAACAAGGACGGCCGCAACACATGTTCAATACCTTCGAACGTATTTTTATCGAGGAGGGCGTGACTTCCTGGACTTTTAATTCTATTCAGGCAGATATACTTCCTGAACTAAATCCCGGTGATATTTTAGCTGTGCGGGTAACAGCGACTTCAGAGAGTTCTGTTTTTCTTAATAATGGATTTAGTGAAATAAATGTTTTTATATATGGGGTTCCCAATGGTGTATTATGTCAAAATCCAAGTGTTTTTGCGGAGTTTGTATATCCTTCACCTGGGGATACGCTGCCTTTTCCCCGGATTTTTCATGTGGCCAGATTTCATCCGGAATGTGATAATATCATTGAGTTTGAAGGAGAAATGAATTTTTACAGGACTGATGCCAGTGGAACACCCCATACCATAGGTCCAATCACTTATTCTGACAACTGGCGATCAGGTCCGGGGCATTCAAGGTTTCTGAGGCAATATTTTTCCAGGCATTTCCCCGGTGAGATGGACTTTTTTTATCCAATCAATTCGGACTATGCTGCGTATTTGCCACTTCTTAATGATAATAATGACAGCCGTTTCTTAGCTGAAAGAGGTGACAAAATTTATGCAACTGGAAGAGTTGACTTTACCATTCAGGATTTAACAAGCCATCATGAGTCAGTCCAGTCCATTAGTCTTTCCGGGCTTGCCGGATCTCCGTCTGTTATTGGTATGCCTCGACCGCGCCTGCAATCACCGGAAAATGATGCAATTCTCCCACCCGGACAAATTGATTTTACTTTTTCTACCGGATTGGAGCCGAATAATCCTTTACCGCCCTTTAAAATATTTAAAATTCAGGGAAGTGAAGAACCCGTCATCCCTGGTCTGCAGGTAATGGAAAAATGTGTGCTACAGGTATCTACTCAAAATACATTTTTACCTAATGAAATCGTTTTTTGCCAACTAAAAAAAGTGCAAAGTAATCCATACAATAATGGAGACATTTTTCAGGAAGACAATCCGGTATTTGGAACATTCTCACCTACATTTGACCTGACTCCCAACCGATTATTTGACCAGGATCATTTCATCCAGTCGGTGTACAAAGAAATGAATATCCATCATGATTTTCCAGAAGAGGATACGCTGTACTGGCGAGTCGTGTGGCTAAAAAACCCCTCTTCTTATAATACAAATTCTCCCTGTGGATCCGGAGTCTCAATATCAGTCACTGATATTTATCATGCGAGTCCTGTCAGACGATTCATCATAAGTAACGAAATAGTTACCACATCGGAAAATGAAGACGAAACGCAATATTGCGCATTTTTATATCCCGAAGAAGATCTACCCTTAAATGGAGAAGATACTCCATCAGAATGTGCTTCTCCCTGTCAGTTTCCAGGACTAACAAGTTCAACCCCATCTGGCACTGTCCAGGGGGATTCTACATTTACAGCAGCCGGATTTACAGTGGAAGTTAATGAGGCTAGTCCCGGAAGCATGAGTAATGGTAATGGATTTGTGGTCATTCCATTTTTAAACAATCTCAAACTTAGAGTCCGGTTTAATGGTATTCAACTTAATGCTGATCGCCAAATGATTGCAGGGACGATCACGCCTGAGGTAGAAAGTAGTTTTGATTTGACCAGACATATTTCTACGATTGGAACGCTCTTTAATATGGGAGAGACTGAAGCCGATGCATTGGAAGCCTCACTTGAAGCAGGAAACAAACTATTGAGTTTACTGGGCAATGGATCAGAAGTTTCACTTCCAATCGGAATTGATAAAATGATCGGTAGTACACGGATAATAATCGGAATTACTGAAATGACCTTCAAAAAAGATACTGCCCATCTCAATATGGTAGTAAACATACGTATTCCAAATCTTCAGGAACTAAATGGGTTTATTTCAATGGGTGCGCAGGTCTGTATCACGAATGAGGGCTTTGGCAATGATGTCCGATTATACTTACCACAAGATCTGGTGTTTCCAATGGGAGGCACTAATGAGTTTAGAATTAAAGGTGCCGAGGGAGCGACCAATATCAATAATATCACTTCTGTAGAATGGGATTGTAGTGGGTTTCAGGCCTTAAATATAGTGGGTGCAGTACGATTTACACGGGATTGGCTGCTTCCGGAAGATGATCATGGCATTATCCTCCCCTCTGGTCAGGTAGAAGGTCGTTTTGCAGGTAGAATGACAAAAGGCGGTAATGTTCTGATTCGAATGGATATGGATGACTTTCAGATACCGGGAGTCGAAGGGTGGGGATTCTCTCCGGCAGAGAATGTATGGATTGATCTATCTGACATTGAAAACCCTACCGGATTAACCGCAGCTATTCCGGAAGGTTATGTACACCCTGCATTAGAGGACTCGAATATGGGTAAGACCTGGAAAGGGTTTTTCATGGAAGCTGTAAGTATAAAAGCACCGGCATATCTACAGGGGCCGGATCATAATCGATTGACTTTTGCTGTGCGGAATTTATTCATTGATCATACCGGCATTTCTTTTAAATTAAATGCGGAAAATATTCTGCGATGGGATGGCTCCGGTGATATGAATGGATGGGCAGCATCCCTGGACACTATATTTTTACACATCGTACAAAATAACTTCCGCAGCTTTGGTTTCAATGGCAAGTTGGGTCTTCCTATCGCAGAAAGTACCCAATACTTGAAGTATGAGGCTGCATTAGTCCACGACGAGGGAAATTTTAATCTCGTTGTTAGTGTCAGACCGGCTGCCAACCTCAATATTCCCATATCAATGGCTAGCGCAGTGATAGAAAGAGGTAGCTATGTAGAGCTAAGCCTGGGGCATGACAGCTACATTGAGGCTAATTTATGTGCACTCCTGACTATTGGCAATGAAAATCTGTCTGAAGGACAGAGTATGCCTGCCACCTTACAAATGCCCGGTATAAGAATCCAAAACTTAAGAGTCAATTCAGAAACCGGTCTGGATACAACAGATTTTTCCTATGCACTTACCGGTTTGGGTGGACTGGGCAGTACAGGAAGGTCAGGTGCGGGAGATGCATTTGAAGAAGATGAATTTGCTTTGTATGAAGAATTACCGTCGGGCAGTTCCGGCGAGTCTTCTCTATCCGGATTCCCTATAGGGCTTGATCATTTTAGTTTTTCAAATGACAAAATAACCATTCAACCCAGAATTACTCTTACCGGAGGAGAAAATGGATTTTCAGCTGCTGCCAAAATTTCATTGCTCATCAATATGGATCTTACATCAAGTCCACAGCGATTTGATGTAACGGGTGTACAATTGGAAAGGATAGATCTCAGCATAGAGACATCTGAAATTACTTTAGATGGATATCTTGAGTTTTATAAAACAGGAACCGATGAAGGAGTAAAAGGTGGCATCACGCTGGAGATAAGTATGGGGACCAAGATTGGTGTCAATATCAATGCTGATTTCGGTAGCCGTAAAATGCCCGGAGCAACTGCATTTAATACAGAAAACTGGTTTTCTTACTTTTATGTCGATGGGATGGTTTATCTGTCCAGTGGAATTACTTTGTTTTCAGGAGTGTCTCTTTTCGGACTGGGTGGTGGTTTTTATCATCACATGCTACCGACTGGTTCACTACCTACAGGTGCTTCTGTAGCCGGCGCATCCGGTGCCGGGAGTAGTAGTTCATCCGGTGTGTTGTACAGGCCTGATTTTAGGAATGACTTGGGATTAAAATTCATGGTTATTCTTGGGTCGAATGATCAGGGTAAGGCATATAATCTGGATGTCAAACTCGAAGCGACCTTTAGTTTTAGGTATGGACTCACTATGCTGCGTTTTGAAGGTAGTTTCCGTGTCATGACCGATGGAATTTCTATAACTACTATAGGAAGAGAAAGCCGCAATAGTCCTATATCAGGGTATGTTAATATGACTTTAGACCTACCTCCTTTAGCCCCTGCCACATTCAACGGACAGTTCTTTGTGAAGCTCAAGGTAATGCCGGAATTCACAGTCTTGAAAGGATTAGGCCGTTTGGATAGTGTTCCCCCCGGTTGGACTCAGGAAAATGCGATGGTGTGGGCTACATTTTATGCAGGCCCTGACAAATGGTTTTTCTACATGGGGACACCTACCAATCGCTGTGGCGTTAGCCTGCAAATAGGCGGGCAAGAATTACTGAGAGTGACAAACTACATGATGATCGGACATGGAATCCCTGTCATTCTTCCTGAACCGGATTCAGAATTTGTCATGATCTTCGAAAAAGGCATGGATCCTTCAGCTGAATTTGAAGGAAGTGATGGTGATATAAATACAATGTTAGCCGGTCAGCCCAGACAAAATACTCCACTTGGAACTGGATTTGCCTTTGGCATGACTATGGTGTTGAATACCGGAGATGTTTCAATATTCCCATTTTACTTTGCACTAAAAGCTGTCATGGGCTGTGACATAAATGTTACACAAGCTTCAGCATCTGCCGAAAGGCGTTGTGCCGGAACCGGTATAGTACCGGGAATGGATGGATGGTATGCTACCGGTCAGTTTTATGCGGGAATAGAAGGCAGTTTCGGTATCCTCATTCCATTATTTGTAACAGAAATCCGTGCTACGATTCTTGAAGCTTCGGCAGCGATGATTCTTCAGGGAGGCCTACCCAATCCTGAGTGGGTTTCCGGCAGAGGTTCATTTTATTACAATGTGTGTGATGGCCTCGCTGAAGGACGATGTAGTTTCGAACTAACTGTAGGTACTGTATGTAATCCCGTTACAGGAAATCCATTTGCCGGAATAAAAATGATTCAGGATATATCACCTGCGGATGGCTCCACAGAAGTCTCAGTATATACTAAAGTATCTGCTGCTTTCTCGATGGAAATGGATCATACTTATGAAATCGAAGAATACACCGGACCGACAAATCCACCCGTAATACGAAGACTGCAGCCTTATATGCACACATTCGAGCTACTCAAACAGGGTTCATCACGATCACTGACTTTTTCTACCAGAGAATGGAGTGAAAATAACCATGTGTTTACCGCACATCCGACTGATAGACTGGATGCCCGCAATCAATTTACCGTTCGTGTCACAGCACGAGTTCGTGAAAACAGTCGGGACATGGAGTCTCAAGGAAGGATCTATGAAGAAGAATTATCTCATACTTTTACTACCGGTGATGAACCGGATAAGATTGTCGAAGAGAACTTGTCATTTACTTATCCATACATTACACAGCAAACCTTTTTCAAAGGTGAGACCAGAAATAATAAAGGTTATATCCGTTGCATACAAGGGAACAATGAATGCCTCAAACCTCTTGGTGATGTTACGAACATTGAGCGGCGCTGGTATGCGCGTTTTACTTCAGAAAACGGGCATACATTCATTTCGCCTGTTACTGTAATGCCCCATTACTTTGGTGTAATATTTGATGTAGCAAACTGTCAGGATAATACGATATATTGTTTACAGGTGATCAGGGAGGACAAGCCGCGTAGTACCATGCCTCAGGTTAATTTATCAGGTGCTGAACGGAATGCAATCCAAAATCCTGCTTCAGGTTATTTAAACAATCATATTCGTCAGTTGCAAATAACAAATTTTTCAGCCAGTATCGGCGCCAGCACAATTTTATCCAATCAATTCAAACAGATAAAATTGCCATCTGAACAGGTAAAAGAATACGAAACTCAATTGTACGCTTATTACTTCAAAACATCCAGGTATCATACCATGGAACAGAAACTGACAGCTGAACGCTCAGGATGGGATCAGGACAGAGCCACATTTGGCGTCACTGTTTATACTATTAAAAAAGACATGACAGAAACCTTTGAATGGGTTGACAATCAAACCTTCACCGTGTTACCTTCCTCTGGAAAAGTATTTACAAAAAGGCTTGTTTTCAGAGCAGAGCCACTGCAAATCCTTGATGGGCTCTTAATACCAGGTGACTTTCCACCCAATCAATATCTCAGAGACATAATTAACCCCAGAGTTATAGGTCAATGGAATCTGGCGACGTACTACAGAGAGAACCTTCGCCGACGAGTCGAATCAACTAATCCGGGAATGGCTGTATCTGTCCCGGTCATTGGGCTAATCGATGGATTTACCAGATACGATCAATGGATGTATATAAAAAACCAGTCTTCATTGTATGGACCTCTTTCTCTTTCTACTATCCAAAACGCATTTAATCCTGACAACATAAGAATTGCCGGAGTTGCCTCTAATCCGAATGTGGGTATCCTGACAGGAGGACTACAAATAAATACAGGTATGCATACCATGAACACACAAATTGGTTATGAATTGACAGTCGAAGGTCTACGTCATTATAAGCAACTTAGGAATACCCTTATCAGATTCCTCGCCGGACAAGTCAGCATTAGAATACCAGGAGGAGTATCTACGATTTCGGTGGATGAATTGTTAAATGATTCAGAAAGAATATTCTTCAGGCGACATGCAAACAATTCACCTTTTTTAAGTCAATGTAACCATATCAATTTTACAAAAGGACCCCAAACCATAGGAATGCAGTACTTATACCCGGATCAAAATGGAAATGATGTAAAGGGAAGTAAGTTTACCTTTAATTTCAGCCTGTAACGGAGTCACATCATTTATCATTTAATGAAAAACAGAAAATGAAAAGTAAAATATTCAAAATCTCAATACTGACTCTTTTTCTAATTCCCATAAGAACAGAAATCCGGGGGCAGAATCACATTGACACACTTGATCAGCTCCACCTGATTTCTGCTTATTTTGAGAACCCCTCCAGGGTCGTCCTCCGATGGGTGCCATCGACACCGGGGCTTTGGCGACAGTGCAATTATTTCGGATATCGATTAGAAAGAGCAGAAATAGATACCTTACAAAAAAGGCCTTTAGTCTGGATTGAACTTTCTAAGATTCGTCCTTTAGATTTGGAAAAATGGAAAAATCTGGTGAAACAATATCCAAATGACACTTTGCTGATGGTATCAGGGCAAGCTATTCATGGTGAGCGGGATTCATCTCCTCTAACATTGGACAATATGTTGAAGAAAAGCGATCAGTTACAAAATTATTACTCCGCATGTATATTGGCAGCCGAATTTAGTCCTGTAGCTGCGATTGCTTCCGCTCTCAGATATGAAGATAAGAAGATTGACATCAGCAAAAGCTATCTGTATCGACTGACGATCACCACTTCAGATACAATTTTACAAAACATCATCGGTCTAAGCAGCGTACAGACCGACAAACCTGAAGAACTTCCACCTGTCCATTCCGTCGAAATCATAGAAGGCGAAAAATTAATAGAGCTTCTATGGAACCGCCCCTATTATAAAAATTACTATTCTGCCTATAATGTATATCGATTGGATAAAATCAGCAATTCATGGCGTAAACTCAATAAACGACCTGTCTCCTATCTCGCATACAAGGATGAGAATAAATATATTTTTCGGGATTCAGTAACTCAAAATTATGTAGTTTATCAATACAAGATTGAAGGCATTACACCGTATGCAAGTACAGGACCTTTGTCTGATATAATTTCTGCGCAAGGGCGGGATCGAACACCTCCGGACGCACCTTATAATGTCAAAACTCAATTTTTAGGAAATAAAAGGATGCAAATCACCTGGGAAGTCAATAAGGTGGATAAAGATATCGCCGGATTCAGGATTTCGCGAAGCAATGAGATTGATAAAGGCTTTATCGAGTTAACCGGAGAAGTGTTACCACCAGCAACACGAACCTTTATTGATACAAGCTGCAATGAGTTTATAAATAATTATTATTTTATCGGAGTAATGGACAAAGAAGGCAATGTAAATGTTTCTATGCCCAGATACGGTACGATCATTGATTCTATCCCTCCATCACCACCGGTAGGATTAACTGGCAGCATTGATTCTGCCGGAATAGTCAGGATAAATTGGAAATTAGGCAAAGAGCCGGATTTGAAAGGGTATTTTGTACATTATAGCAATGACATCCGGCATACATTCATTAATGTCACCAATTTTCATTTGGAAGATACGACCTGGACCGATACTATTCCATTGAATGTACTGACTGAAAAAATCTATTATAAAGTCGTGGCTATCGACTACCGCTCTAACTACAGTTTCTATTCGAATGTACTTACACTTAAAAAACCGGATTTTGTTCCCCCAGCCAGTCCTGTTTTTATAAACTCAATCAGTAAGCCCAATGGGATTGAAATCCAATGGTACAACAGCTCTTCTACAGATGTCGTGAGTCATATTTTGTATCGAAGAAAACGAGGTCAGAAAGACTTTGAAGAAATTTATCGGGGAAATAGCAATACTGACAAGACTAATTATACCGATAAAACAGTTGAAGGTGGTATCACTTATGAATACAATATCATTGCCATAGATGATGCCGGACTTCTTTCAAAAAGAATTGGACTACTTACTGCTACTGGATATCAAGTCAAGGCAATCGGTAGTATTCAATCATTCACTTTAAAAAAAGAAACATCACCCCGAACTTGCCTGCTCTCCTGGAAGTACGATGGCCAGCCGGATGTGAGATTTGTCATATATCGATCGATTAATAATCAGCCTTATGCATTATTCAAATCTCTGTCAAAGGTTTACTCCTGGAAAGATGTAAACATCCGAAAAGGCGAAGTCATACGATATAAGATCAAAGTAGTGAATTCTGATGGATGGCAAAGCAAATTTAGTAATGAATTAGAAGCAAAATGGGAGTAAATTAAAATTTGTTAAATATTAATTTCTACTGTGTAAAAACATTAAATGCCCGAAATACCAGAAAAACAATAATCGTTTATTTAATAATTAAAATATATTTATAATCTAACTATTTACTGTTTAATAATTTTGACAATCCATCTGTTTTTCGCCCCGACTATGCATTCCAACAAATAGATTCCCGAAGGTAAAGTGGCTGTACTTATTTCTGATTTCTGACCAACTAATTGCATTGACCACAATTCCTGACCATTGACACTTCTGATTTTCACTAAATAATTCGTAACAGGATCCTGACCAAACAATAGTGTCAGTTGATCTGAGACAGGATTTGGATATACCTCAAAACTCCGGGTCTTATCTTCATTATTTATCAAGATACAATTATACTTATTCACAAATGCCTCACCCGCACTATATAAATCACAAGATAAAGTACCACAGGCATCATACGTTTCAAGTGCCCATGTGATCCCATTTGGGTGCCCAACATTAATCCAAGTCGTTCCATTTGATTTTGCAACTCCACTAGCAGATATCGAGCCAATAGTCGTAAACTCACCGGATGTATGGAGTTGCAACTGATATTGGATGAAATCAGATAATCCATTGGTATTGCCGGGAACATCTCCTTCAGGTGCCGGGGACCAACTGACGCCATCCCAGATCGCAATGCCTTTTGTATTCGGTACTGGGCTACCGTTATTTGCGCTGGCAAATCTACCGCCTACCAACAGATTAGAATTCCATTGCATCATCTTGAATACGCCTTCGGTGGGAGAACTTGTGTAAGTAGTGATGCCATTTTGCAGGGGTTGCCAGATAGCTCCATTCCATTTCAGAATATTATTTACTGAGTTCATAGCTCCACCAGCATACAACTCATTATTATAGAGTATTAATGATTTGACAAAAGGTGGGATTCCCGGGCCATACGGTGCAGTCCATACACTATTCCAGAGTGCAATATTGTTTGCAGGAATAGAATTGCCCAATAAAGTAAATGCCCCGGCCACTATCAGACCATTCGATGTGCTGAGCAGTGCGCGTACCGCAGTGTTTATTCCATTCTGAACACCCCCGCCCACATCAGCCCAGGTGCTGCCATCCCATACCGCAATGTTGTTCACCGGAGTCGTACCAGCCATCGAAAATTGCCCTCCGACATATAATTTCCCTCCATGTACTTCCATCGTATAAGCTGCATTACCATTGAGCCCTCCACCCACTGCAGACCAGGTGCTGCCATCCCATACTGCAATATTGCTTATAAGCTGATTATCAAACAAATTGAACTGGCCACAAGCATACAGTTTACAATTATATGTCTTTAAATCATAGACTATTCCACCAATAACATTAGTTACTTTCGTCCATTGCCTGTTGCCTGTACAACTCTCTTTGTCACAGTCAGATGTATCGGTCGGACAATCAAAGGTCCGGGAAATGATACAGGTGTCTATAGCCCCATTAACTGCATAGAAATAATTGACCGTAATAGTATAAATACTCGAGCCACTGACACAGAAATCGACAGGTGTTGCTGCCCCTGATGGCAGAAATCCACTGCTATAATTCAATGTAAAACTATTATTAGTCAGATTGGATACAGTGTAGTTTGTATCAGCGATAACATTGGTCAGTAAACCTGAACTTACTGAGACTGCCATGTGAAGAATACAATTGGCCGTCGGTATAGTATGGTTGATTTTATAACAACATACACCCGGATTAAAACCTGTCTGTAAAATATTTGACACCAGTGAATCACAATCACAACGATCATTTACTTTCGGGCATTCAAATATCTCCGTAAATACACATCGTTGATCTATACCGTTGGCATCCTTATAATAATACTGTACAGTGATCGAATAGAATGTAGATCCTGTCACACAAAAGCTGACCGGGATAATATTCCCTGCGGGTAAAAATCCAGAGCTGTGCGCAATATAAAAACCGCTTCCGGTCTGACTTGAAATCGCATAACCGGGCATGGGATTTACATTTGAGAAACTTCCTGAATTTACACTTACACTCATACCAAAATAGCAACTACCATAAGGAATTAATGCATTCAAATCATAGCAACATATTCCCGGATTTGTACTTACAGTGACAATCTGATTGGACAATCCATCACAACTACACTGTGTGCCGCTACATTCCTGAACTATCGTCCGTTGGCAATCCGGCACCTCATTCCCGTTGATATCATAATAATGTACTGTGAATGTAACCGGATTATTAGTAGCGACCAGACAAAAACTTCCAGGATTAATATTGCCTGTCGGAACTACTCCTGAATTTGGCGTAAAACAAAGGTCGCCATTTGATTGAAGGGCATAACTCCAACCATTTGTAGTATTAATATTTGTAAAAACTCCTGAATTAACTGAAATACAGATCTGTGAGAAGCAATCCCTTTTGCTACTATACGAATGAAAGTCCCAACAGCAATTTTGTTGTGCTATCGGTACTAGTGTGGATGTTGTAGAATCACAACAATCTTCCACTGGACAAATTTGAGATGTCTCATATTTACAGGTATCAATAATACCATTTGAATTGCTGATATAATAAATCTTTATTGTAAAGGGATTTGATATCACATTAAAGCAAAAACTGGCCGGAGTAATACTCCCATCAGGAATGAAACCTGATGAGTGATGTATCTCAAAATATGAATTTCCTTGATTCTGTATAGTATAGTTGATGTCTGGTGTGACTGATATCACAGTTGCACTGCTTATACTAATGGCGATATAATTAAAGTAGTTATTTACCGGGATCCCGGCATTCAGGTTGAAACAGCAAGATGGTGGATTCGTATGCAATAATTCAATAAACGTCGTCATTGAATCACAGATCTCACTGACATTTGAAAATGAGTCACTTCCGACTTCAGATAGAGTCGCAATTCTTTCCGTACTCAGTATGAATTCTGTGAATGCTTTGCTTTGATAGTTGATAAAGATAAAAAGCAAACTGAATAGATAATACTTAATAGTAGCCATAAAAATCAATTGAACAAGCCTGGAAATAAAGAAAACAATCAAGGAGGCTCAGGATGATAACTGCTTTGTAAATATACGTTAATTTTTATCAAAATCAAAATTTTTAACTATAAATTTTACTACGACATCTGTTTAATATCTATAGATAAGATATTTTAAGAATATTAATTCAAAAACTTTTGGATTGGAATACACTTTGAGAAAATCGCTTTACTTGGTTGCTTCAATAATAAAATATGGTAATACTAATTATCACCTGGTCGAGTTATCTATGTCGGTTATTGAAATACCATTGAATCAATTTATGCCCCGCAGGAGAGTCAGGGGCAATAAGAGCATTACAGAAAGTCAAAATTAATTTCTTAGTTTGTCAGGTTCTTCACTGTAGAAATTTGCTTCATCCGCTCTTTGAAAAATACCCTTACAATCCCCCATACACTTTGATCACAGGTTTGCGTATGCCATCAGCCGGCGGTGAGGTATAAAAATAGATGATCTCTGCGATGTCTGCTGGTGCTACCCAGTGACTGAAATCTGCATCAGGCATATCGCTGCGATTTTGCGGTGTATCAATTATTCCCGGAACGACCACTGAACTCACCACATTTGTCCCCTTTGACTCCGCATTGAGTATTTCAGCCAAACTAAAAAGCAAGGACTTCGAAAGTGCATAAGCGGTAACACCCTTAGCTTGTGAAGTATTATAACCGGCTTTCGAACCGATGAGAAAAATTCGTCCATATCCTTGCTCCATCATCTGAGTAAACACAGGACGCAGGACATTGTAAGCTGTCTCAAAATTGAGTCTGAACTGATCATTTATGTCTTGTGTACGTGTACTCTTTATCTTCCCCATTGCAAAACCACCGGCAGTCAATACAGCTATATCTATCCGCCCATTGTCTTTTATAATCTGTCCGATTACTGTCTGACTTTGTTCTTCATCCAACAGATCAATTATTATCTCATCATAACCGGAGTTCTCCGATGCCGGGGCGACTGAATGCTTTCTTACTAAGCCCTTGACCAAATCGCCTTCATCGATAAATTTCTTACAGACTGCCCGACCGAGATTCCCACCCGCACCCGTGACTAAAACTACTCTTTTCAAACTATTGATTTTTTACAAATGCTGCTAATTTACATAAATGTTTACTTACCTGAGTGTCATGTGAACCAAAGATGAAAGGCGATAGTGCCATTCTTCTCTGAACTAAAACAAACTTAACCTTACAAAAGAACAAAATCCACAAAACTCACCACCAATTTTCCATTCACAGGGTACAATTTATTCCACAAATAGAACAAGTCGAAAAATAGTCTGTTACCTTTGTCTCAATTAATATTTTAAGTTTCATAAATGCAAATTTTTAAGGAATTCACATTTGACTCAGCTCATTTTCTGCCTAATGTGCCGGATGGGCATAAGTGCAAAGCTATTCATGGTCATACATACCGACTCACTACATACATCAGCGGTAATCTTCATCCACACTTCAATTGGGTGATGGACTTCTCTGACCTGAAACAAGCCATTGAGCCAATAATTAATCAAATAGATCATCAACTGCTGAATGATATCCCGGGACTAGAAAATCCAACCTGCGAACAAATTGCTGTTTGGCTTTGGAATCAAATAAAACCAGCCATTCCAAACCTGGTAAGGATAACACTAAATGAGACGCCTACTTCCGGTGTAGTGTACGAAGGATAGGACGGAATTAGAAATTATATACTAGTTGATTATCAATTACTATTTATCCTCCGTTAATGACACCGCCGCTAACTACTCCTGCCGATGAATAAACAAACTGAAGCTACATCAACGATAAACCATCCTGCAGAACAAGGCATCGCACCTTCATTAAAATATTTCATGGCGGTTGCCTGTGGTGTCATGGTAGCTAACCTGTACTACTGCCAACCATTACTGGGCGATTTCACTCATATATTTTCAGTATCCGAAGAGGCCGCTGCCTGGATTAATATTTCGTCACAGTTAGGTTATGGTCTGGGCTTATTTTTCATAGTGCCGCTGGGAGATATGATTCCCAGACGCACTCTGTTAATCTGGATGCATATTCTCGCTGCACTGTCCCTGGTCGGATTTGCCTTATCTCCGGATATTGATATGGTCTATTTCTTTAGTATCTGTATTGGAATCACAGCGACAGCCTGCCAGATCTTTGTGCCGCTGGGTGCACATTTTGCAGCAGACCGGGAGCGTGGCAAGGTCATAGGAACTATCATGGGCGGATTACTCACCGGAATATTACTCTCGCGGACACTCAGCGGATTTGCGGCAGATCTTTGGAGTTGGCAGATGGTGTTCTGGATAGCCGCGGGTATGATGATTGTCATGGCAGTATTTATCTATCGGATGATCCCGCAGGAAAAACCCGCCTTTAAGGGTACATATCGCGAACTATTGAATTCACTCTTCCGCTTGATCGCCACCGAACCATTAGCCAGACAAAGTGCATGGATTGGCGCTTGTACTTTTGGCGCCATCTCAGCTTTCTGGAGTACAATGGCATTTTTTCTGGAAAAACCACCCTATTCCTATACATTATCGGTGATCGGAATGTTTGGTATGGTCGGTCTGGCCGGTTCATTAGTTTCTCCCCTGGTCGGTAATATCAATGACAAGAGAGGTCCGTCCATTCCTATGAAAATTGGCATCCTGATCATGCTCTGCGGATATGGTATTCTTTTTCTGAGCACTTATCACCTGATAATAATTATCATCGGCATCATATTGATAGACGTAGGACTTCAAAGCGCACACATCCCAAATCTCACCCGTGTCTCATCACTAGTGCCTTCCGCCCGGACCCGGCTCAACACCATTTATATGACATCATTTTTCATTGGTGGCACATTGGGCTCTATCGGAGGCAGTCTGGCCTGGAGCAGGTATGGTTGGCCGGGTGTATGTACAGTAGGTATTTTGTTTGTACTCGCTGCATCTATACCCGTATATTTCAAAAGGAAAACTCAAAATTCCAATTCCTAGAAGTAAAAATCCGGCTTGAATCAATATCAAACCGGACTTCATTTGTATTATTTTCAAAACTTATAATATCTATCTTGTCACTACAAATTTTGACTGATACACTAACTGCGGATCTACTGCAGAAATAATTCGGACCCAATAAATCCCTGAAGTCAAATTCTCTGTGGAAATACGCTGTAGTGAAGAATCCATCTGTTGTCTCGCCACCATCTTACCATTGATATCATAGATCTGGATATCCATTGATTTTTCGCATTGTTTACCCATTGCCAGTACAAACAATTGCCCACCAACCGGATTGGGGAACAAGGTAAACGCCTCAGGATGTGCTACCGGCCTGGACTGAAGTGTATAGCCTTTTATCTTACACTCCGGACTGGACTTACCAGTGACTAAGGCATCAGAAAGACAATTCAGATAACACTCAAGATTTGTATAGCCACTCTCACCTGTAATCTGGACAGAAAGCTGAGTGTCATTATGATCCTGCTGTCCATTATTCAATCCCTGTGCTGTCTCCCAGTAGTCCGGCATCCCATCTTCATCCGCATCCGGCTCAGGATCACCAGTCTGGTGCGTCAGGAATGCATCATCAGCTGCAGCTTCATTGACCGGCAAATTAACTATTTCATTTTCGGCGATAGTCTTCGCAAATCGCCTGTCCATCGAATCTCTGGGAAATGCACCTGCATAATTCGCAATATAATCCTGTAGTGAATCCAGTTCAGTATAATTGACATCGTAGAAAGAATGCTTTGAGTTCAATCGATCCGCATTCCCCATATCTGTATTGGGATGATACTGATTGAAATCATTGCAACAATAGAACAACTGATAGTCACTATAATCAGGATAGAGATTCATTTTATTTCCTGAAAAAAACAGATGATTCTGTGCAAAATTCAGCAAATCAAAATGATACATTGCATTCCCATAGGAATCCCGGGTGTGATAGAGGTTATTAACGGCATTCATATTCAGATAAAATTTACCATCTTCGATTCCTGTATTACCTTCATACCAGAGTTCTATCTGTGGATCCCAGTACAGATTATTTGAAAGTTCGATATTCAGATTCTTGTTATTACAATACGGGGATTCGCAAGAGATCTCAGGCATACGCCCCCCGATGCGATTCCATACATTATAATGCAGGCTAATATTATCCAGGGGACTCTGCACATCCGAATAATTAATTAACACCCCTCCCAGATATCCATGTTCACCGAGCGTTTCACCTAAGACGCAGTTCTGAATAGTAAGATTAGATGTCCGTGAGATATCTACTGCCTCATCATTCGCGTGCTGAAATGAACAATGATCTACTATAATTTTAGTCACACCACCTATGGTGATACCGTCACCACCCAACCAGTTATCAGACGGGTGAAGTGTGACATCACCGATGCGAGACCTTAAGTGACGGATAATCACATTATTTACCGAAGGGTTTTCGTCATTGTACATCTGAAATCCACGTACAGTAATACCCCCCGGGGAAGTCTGCCCGGCAATAGTAAAATTACCATTTCCATTAGGTACTTCCACTGTACCATCAATTACACCAGCCACTTTAAACAGTATGTATCTGGAACCGGATTGATTCAGTGCATCCTGGAGTGAACCCGGGCCACTGATATCGAGATTAGTGACATAAATCACCCGGCCACCTCTCCCTCCGGAAGCCTGAGCTCCAAACCCAATGGCACCTGGAAATGAAGGTTGGGCTGAAAGAGTGTCAGCCAGATAAATGATGCATACAAATAAAAACAAAAATGACCAACTTCTATTAGCCATCTTTAATCCAACACTTTTGTTGTTTTCCATAAAAAATACATTAATAAATTAAGTAATATGACCAATATTACATACTCCTACAATCCTGGCAGTAATATACTATTGGTGCAATCGATAAAAGGAATCCTGCAAAATAAATAAAGGGGTACGATTCAATATAATGTAAGAATGCACTAAAGTAAAAAATCATTTTTTAAAATTCAAAAATATTTTCTTTTACTATTTGGGCGTGCCCCACGTGGGTCGGGCTATCCACTATATCCCGGCGCTTACTTCGTCGGCCGGGATGCCGTTCCTATCCCTCACGCAAGTATAACTTTGAAAACTCATAGGTAATCTGAAGAAATTTTTAGACCTGTATCAAAATCGATTCCCTGCATTAGCTCAATAAAAAAAGCCTTGCAATCTCTCGACTACAAGGCTTTGTGTATGGTGCCGGTAACGACCTACTCTCCCACCTTTTAGGGGCAGTACCATCG